>NZ_JBHVWC010000056.1:0-31276 GCF_042882445.1 Kitasatospora sp. NPDC058218
ACGGAACACCGTCCGCAACACCTCATGCCGCCCCACCAGAACCGACAACGCCCCACCCAACACACCCACGTCCAACCCACCCCGCACCCGCACCGCGAACGGCACGTTGTACGCCGCACTCCCCGGCGACAACTGGTCCACCAGCCAAAGCCGTTGCTGCGCGAAGGAGAGCGGCAACGGCTTGCTCCGGTCGGCGCGCGCGATGCCGTCGGACTCCGGCCGGGTGTGCTTCATCAGCTGCTGCAGTGCGGCCCGCAGGCCCGCGGAGTTGGCGTCAGTCGGCATGGCGGGGTGCCTTCTCCTCGGTCGGGTGCGCCGCGGGGCGGTGCCTGTCCATCTCGGCGGCGAGTGCTCGGTGGGTGCCGACATCGCTGCCGCGGAACCAGCAGTCGACCTTGTCGCGCAGTTCGGCGGGCTGGTCCTGGGAGAGCTTGAAGATGGCGTCCACGGCCTCCAGTTCGATCTCGAAGGCGCCCACCCCGGGCACGATCTTCTCGAAGTAGGCCAGGGAGCTCTCCATGTCCCACCCCTGCCCGAACCTGCCTTCGAGGGCGGTCACGGTGCGCTTCACGACCTTCAGCGCGGGTTCGCCGGGGCCGAGGAGGCGGATTCTGCCGCGGACGTGCACGGCGGAGAAGTTCCAGGTGGGCGCGGCCGGATCGACCTCGTACACGGTCGGCGAGATGTAGCCGTGCGGGCCCTGGAACACCACGAGTGCGCGGTCCCCGTCGGCGAGCGCGGTGTACTGCGGATTCAGCACATTGAGGTGGCCGTACATCGTGACGCCGACGAGGTCGGTCAGCCCGGTGAGGTCGTCGTCCGAGACGAACACCACGGGGATGTGCGAGGCCACCGGTACGTCGTCCCTGGTCGTGACGAAGCAGGCCAGGGGGTTCGCCCGGATCAGGTCGACGACGGGCTCGACCTCGTGGACGGCGAAGTCTCGGGGTACGTACATGCGGATTCCTCGTTCCGGGCAGCCCACCGGGGCAGCACACAGCGATGTCCGCCGGAAGGCGTCCGGCGGGCGATGTCAGCGGGAGTCGGGCAGCGCACGGCGATGACCGCCGGAAGGTCCGGCGGGCGAGGTCGGCGGGTACCGGGGCAGCGCACGGCGATCTCCCCGGAAGGTGCCCGGCGAGCGAGGTCGGCGGGCTCGGATCAGGGGAGAAGGCCGGCGCCGGTCACGCGTTCGTCTCGACGAGGCTGTTCCAGAACAGCAGGTCGTACGTGCGCAGGAAACGGGCGTACTGCCGCGCGGTGTCGGGCACCCAGCCCGTGGACAGCCGCTGGTCCAGGATGCCGAGGCCCTGTTCCTCCAGCTGCGCGTTGGGGGCACTGAGGCCGTCCAGGAACGCGCAGGCCGCGTCGTCCAGGCCGTGGTGCTTGCGCAGGGCGCCGGCCAATGTGCTGAAGTACCCGCTCCAGGCGGGGAAGTTGGCCAGCAGCGCGGCGACCACGTCGGCGGGGTCGGCGTTCAGCGCGAGCCAGGCGGTGTAGGCGGGGTAGGCCTGACAGAGCGGCATCGGCCGGTGGGCGCGGCGGTCGTCCTCGTCCACGCCGAGGGCGGCGGACAGGGTGGTGAGCCCGGCCAGGCCCATGGCCTCGCCGAAGGCCAGCCCCATGAAGAACTGCCGGGTGTCCGGTGCGGTCGAGCGCCCGGCGAGGGCGAGGTAGCTGCCCCAGTCGCTGGTGAAGATCAGGTGTTCCTCGTTGGCGTACCTGCGCAGGGCGTCCTGGGGCGCGCGCCCGGCGGCGACCAGCTCCACGAAGGTGTTGTCCCCTGCGGCGGGCGCCAGTTCACGGCGCATGCCGTCGAGTAAGTGCTGTGCCGAATCGGCCATGATCGATGTTCCCCCGTGCCTGAGACGTGCGGGTGGGCCGCACGGTTCGAAGTGGTCAGGTCCTAGCAGCGGCGGTGGCACCGTCCCGGACGGGCAGCGAGCTCATGCCGCGCACCACCCGGGTGGGTCGGCGTTCCGCCCCTTCGGCCAGGCGCAGATCGGGGAACTTGCGCAGCAGCACCCGCAGGGTGGCCGCGGCCTCGATCCGGGCCAGTCCCGCCCCGACGCACAGATGGATGCCGTCACCGAAGGTCAGGTGTTCACGGCTGTTCTTCCGGCGGAGGTCGAACTCCTGGGCGTTGTCCCCGAAGACCTTGGGATCGCGGTTGGCCCCGCCGACGACCACGAACACGGGCGAGTCCTCGGGGATGTCGACGCCGGCCAGGGTCACCGGTTCGGTGGTGACGCGCAGCAGGTACTGGACCGGGGCGTCCCAGCGCAGCACTTCCTCGACGGCGTTGGGCACCAGCTCCGGGTCGTCGATGAGCTGCTTCCTGATCCCGGGGTCCTCCAGCACGGTGAGGACGCAGTTGCCGATCAGGTTCACCGTGGTCTCGAAGCCGGCTCCGAGCAGGACACCGCAGGTGGCGATCATGTCGTGCCAGGTCAGCGGCTCGCCCTCGGGTTCGGCCTGCACCATGAAGGACACCAGGTCGTTGCCCGGTTCACGCCGGCGCAGTTCGATCAGGCCGCCGAAGAACTCCTGCATCTCGATGAGCATCTGCCGGAAGGTCTTCAGGTCCCGCATGGTGCGGATGCCGTCGACCGAGGTCCCGATGATGCCGCCCCACTCGCGGAAGCGCTCGAAGTCCTCTTCGCCGATGCCGAAGAACGCGGCGATCACGCGGATCGGGACGCGCACGGCCAGGTCGTTGACGGCGTCCCACTCGTCCTGGCCCGCCAGGTCGTCGAGCAGCTCTTCGAGCATGGTCTCGATGGTCGCGGTGCGCTCCCGGATCGCCCGGGGCGAGAACCACGGCGCGACCATGCGTCGCAGCCGGGTGTGGTCCGGGGGGTCCATGGAGAGGAAGGAGTCGTCCATCGGCACGATGAGACGCTCGCCCCGGTCGTCGTACACCGTGGTGTCGATCGGCTTCGCCTTCGCGACCGCGAAGGAGCCGAAACGGGCGCTGTCGCGGAGAATCAGTGACGCCAGTTCGTGATCGCACGTGGCGAAGGCGCCGATATTTCCGCGAATGAGAGCACCCTTTTCCCGGATGCTCTCATATATTAAGTAAGGGTCCCTCTCGGGACGCCGCGCGATCAGCTGTGCTACAGGATCCCCCGACATCATGAGAATCCGAAGCATGATTCGCGACATTAACATTTTGGATGTTGACGTTGCCATTTCTTGCTTCGCCATAGCGTCATCCTGACACTCTAGTGACCAACCGTCAAGTGACTTAGATCACAGTTGCCCCTTGATCGAGTGCGGATTACTCTCATCGAACCCGCCGGGACTTCGAATCGACCCCACCCGAACGCTCGAAACGACCGAATGGGCCGGCCGCACCGATCCCCCACCGAGCCGCCCCATTACCCGGCCCACCCCCACCCCGGGTGCGGTGTCCGCGCTTTTCGCGGCCACGGATCCGGCACAGCGTTTCCGTATCCATGGATCCGACGCCGCGAGAGGCAGCGAGAATCCTGTGGCCGAGCACCCGGGCCACCCCGACCGACGGGTCCGCACAACCCGCCCGGCGACCGCCGGCGCCCAGGACCGGACCGCCCGCGTCCCCCGCCCGGGCGAGCGGCAAACGTCTTCTCCCCCACGTCAGGGTGGCCGGATCCGGCCACCGGGACCTTGCCCCCGCCGCACCCGGACACCCCGGCCGTGCCGCACCCCGACCGCCACCACCGGTGCGACGACCGCCGGCCGGAATCCGTCGCAGTGCCGAACGGCACCCAGGAACGGTGAAATCCGGGCATTCACCGACGGACCGGCCACGCTATTCGGCCACGGCAATCGGGGCGACCATCGCCGTCGATGTCACGAAACGCCCGAAGGCGTCGGGAATCACCTTTCCGGTCTTCTCCACGGGTGGTCGACACCCGCCCACCGCCAACCATCCGGAAGACCTTCACTATTTCACCGACGGGCACTCGCCGAGGAATCGGTGGAAAGCCCACGGAGCGACGCGACGATCTTCGGCGACCCGAAAATCGGGTGGCTATCAGGCCACTCCGGACAATGCGCCCGCAAGAAGATGGCGGGCCCTTTCCGGCCACCCCGGGAGGTGTTTCGGACCTCGCGCCACAACCCATCCGGCGAGTTCGGTCCGCAGACGGGCCGGGCCGCGCCATGGCCCGGTCGCGGCATTCCGCCGGGGCGCCCCGGCGTACCGATTTCCGGACAGCCAGGCCCCTTTCAGCGGGAATGCGCCACAGCTCCGCGACGGCTCGATCGGGGGGCGAGCCGGCGCGCACCCACGCGGACGAGCGGCGCCAGGACGACCGAGTCGGCCAGGCCGGCCGGTGCGGCCAGGCCCGACGAGCCCTAGGACCGGCCGGCGGCGTGCTCCGCGAGGAAGGCGCCGGCATGTGCGGCGGCCTCCTCCTTGGTCGGGTACCAGGTGTCGCCCCCGGCGGTGCCGTGCGCGCCGTCCGCGCCTTCGCCCGTCCAGCTCCAGCCGCCGGACCCGGCGTCCTGCAGCAGTTCCGCCGTCCCGCCGAACAGCTTCAACCCAGCGCCCGACTGCGCCGCCGTGGGGCGGGTGACCGCTTCGGGCCACTTCTTGCGCGCACCCTGCCGGGTGATGCCCCAGACGGCCCCCAGCTGCTCGTAGCTCGCGCCGTAGGAACCGGCGGTGCCGGCCGCGATCGCCGTCAGTCGCTTGACCTCCGCGTCCACCACCTTCCAGGCGGCGAGGACGGACAGGGTCACGTCGACCGGGTCCGCCTCCCACATCCGCTCCTCGGGCAGCCCCGAGGTGCGGGAGCGAATGGCCGAGGCGAGCGGGTTGAGGGCGTCGAGGAGAGCCTTGTCCAGCTCGGTCTGCTCTTCGAGGGTGATCTCAGTCGAAGTCATGCGACAACCATAGTTCCCACGGATGAGCCTGGCAACTTTTGTTTCCGATCCTGCCGCCCCGGCGCCCGACCACCCGCGCGGTGCCGGCTCGACGGGGAGAGGGCGGACGACCGGTCGGGGTGTCGGCAACCCGCCCGCGGCGGCCACGGTGGCATCCCCCGCCGGCGAAGCGGGCGTTCGGAGACCGCCGGGGCCGGCCACCCGCCGACAGGTGCGACGAGCGGTCCGGGGTGCGGCACACGGTAGGAGCGCAGGTCCCGGGGGGATGATGGCGGGCGGCGCCGGCGAGCACGCGACCCGACCCACCCGACAGGCCGCGAACGGGTGAAGCATGTCACGGCTACGCCCCGTCCCCCGGCGGGGCGCGGGCGGGTAGGTTCCTGCCTCCGAGGGGAAGAGACTCCCCCTCGGACGCAGGGCCCGCCGTCAAGAGTTCCTCCGACGAGAGAGGCACGAGTGATGTCTGCACAGGACGCCACGCACCACCCCCCGCTGCGCATCGGTGTGGTGGCCGAGTCGGCCGCCGGGGAGACCCGCGTCGCCGCGACACCGTCGACGGTGCGCGGACTGCTCGCCCTCGGCTACGAGGTCACCGTCGAATCCGGGGCCGGCACGGCCTCCGGCTTCACCGACGAGGCCTACACCGGGACGGGCGCACACCTCGGGGAGGCGTGGACGGCCGACGTCGTCCTGAAGGTCAACGCACCGTCGACCGCCGAGATCGCCCGGCTGAGTGACGGCGCGACCCTGGTCGGTCTGCTGGCTCCGGCCCAGCGGCCCGACCTGCTGGAGGCACTGTCCTCACGCCCCGTCACCGCGCTCGCGCTGGACGCGGTGCCGCGGATCTCCCGCGCGCAGTCGATGGACGTGCTCAGTTCGATGGCGAACATCGCCGGCTACCGGGCCGTGATCGAGGCCGCCCACGTGTTCGGCCGCTTCTTCACCGGCCAGGTGACGGCCGCGGGCAAGGTCCCGCCGGCGAAGGTCCTGGTGGCCGGTGCCGGCGTGGCCGGGCTCGCCGCCATCGGCGCCGCCTCCAGCCTGGGGGCGATCGTCCGCGCGACCGACCCCCGGCCGGAAGTCGCCGACCAGGTGAAGTCGTTGGGCGGCGAGTACCTCGCCGTGCAGGTCGCGCAGGAGGTGAGCACCGACGGCTACGCCAAGGCGACCTCCGCCGACTACGACCGCGCCGCGGCCGAGCTCTACCACGCGCAGGCCGCGGACGTGGACATCGTCATCACCACCGCGCTGATCCCCGGGCGGCCCGCCCCGCGGCTGCTCACCGCCGAGGACGTGGCGGCGATGAAGCCCGGGAGCGTCGTCGTCGACATGGCCGCCGCCCAGGGCGGCAACGTCGAGGGGACGGTGGCGGGCCGCACGGTGGTCACCGCCAACGGCGTCACCATCATCGGCTACACCGACCTCGCCGCCCGGCTGCCCGCCCAGGCGTCGCAGCTGTTCGGGACCAACCTGGTCAACCTGCTCACGCTGCTGACGCCGGGCAAGGACGGGCGGCTGGTCGTCGACTTCGACGACGTGGTCCAGCGCGCCGTGACCGTGGTCCGGGCGGGCGAGGTCACCTGGCCGCCGCCGCCGGTGGCCGTCTCGGCCGCTCCCGCCGCGCAGCCCGCGGCCGCCCCGGCCGCCCCGGCGCCGAAGCCGCCCCGGCTCACCCCGGCGGCCCGCTTCGGCCTGATCGGCCTCGGCATGCTGGCGATGTTCCTGCTGGTCGCCGTCGCCCCGACCCAACTCGCGGAGAACTTCACGGTGTTCGCGCTGGCGGTGGTCATCGGCTACTACGTCATCGGGAAGGTCCACCACGCCCTGCACACCCCGCTGATGTCGGTGACCAACGCGATCTCCGGGATCGTCGTGGTCGGCGCCCTGCTGCAGATCGGGCACGGGGGTGTGCTCGTCACCGTGCTGGCCTTCGTGGCCGTCCTGCTGACGAGCGTGAACATCTTCGGCGGCTTCGCCGTCACCCGCCGCATGCTGTCCATGTTCTCGAAAGGCTGAGCCCGATGACTTCCACGACGGCCGCCCACGCCGCGGACCTGGTCGCCGCCCTGCTGTTCATCCTCAGTCTGGCCGGGCTGTCGCAGCACCGCACCTCCCGTGCCGGCGTCGTCTACGGCATCGCCGGCATGGCCCTCGCCCTGGTCGCCACGGTCGTGCTGGCGGCCCGCAGCATCAGCGCCGGCGCGGTCGCCCTGATCCTCGTCGCGATGGCGCTGGGCGGCGTGATCGGCCTGTGGCGGGCACGGCAGGTCGAGATGACGCAGATGCCGGAACTGATCGCCGTCCTGCACAGCTTCGTCGGTCTCGCCGCGGTGCTGGTCGGCTGGAACAGCTACCTGGAGGTCGAGTCCCGCGGCTCGGCCCAGGTCGCCGTCGCCGCCGACCTGTTGCGGATCCACCACGCCGAGGTCGTGATCGGCATCTTCATCGGCGCGGTCACCTTCACCGGCTCCGTCGTCGCCTTCCTCAAGCTGTCCGGCAGGATCGCCTCCCGGCCGCTGATGCTGCCCGGCAAGAACGCGCTGAACCTCGGCGCACTCGCCGCGTTCGTCGCGCTCACGGTCTGGTTCACCGCCGGCCCGGGCCTCGGCCTCGTGATCGCGGTGACCGTGCTCGCCCTCGCGCTGGGCTGGCACCTGGTCGCCTCGATCGGCGGCGGCGACATGCCCGTCGTCGTCTCCATGCTGAACAGCTACTCCGGCTGGGCGGCGGCCGCGGCCGGGTTCCTGCTCGACAACAACCTGCTCATCGTCACCGGCGCACTGGTCGGCTCCTCGGGCGCCTACCTGTCCTACATCATGTGCAGGGCGATGAACCGCTCCTTCCTCTCCGTCATCGCCGGCGGCTTCGGCATCGAGGCCCCCTCCGGCGGGGGCGAGGAGCAGGGCGAGCACCGCGAGATCCGTGCCGAGGAGGCGGCGGGGCAGCTCGCGCAGGCCCGGACGGTCGTCATCACCCCCGGTTACGGCATGGCGGTGGCCCAGGCGCAGCACCCGGTCGCGGAGCTCACCCGCCGGCTGCGCGAGCGCGGCGTCGAGGTCCGCTTCGGCGTCCACCCCGTCGCCGGACGCCTGCCCGGGCACATGAACGTGCTGCTCGCCGAGGCGAAGGTGCCCTACGACATCGTCCTGGAGATGGACGAGATCAACGACGACCTCGCGGACACCTCCGTCGTCCTCGTCATCGGCGCCAACGACACCGTCAATCCCGCCGCCATGGACGACCCCGCCAGCCCCATCGCCGGCATGCCGGTGCTGCGCGTGTGGGAGGCGGAGCAGGTGATCGTGTTCAAGCGGTCCATGGCCTCCGGCTACGCGGGGGTGCAGAACCCGCTGTTCTTCCGCGAGAACAGCGCCATGCTCTTCGGCGACGCCAAGCAGAGCGTCGAGGACATCCTGCGCGCCCTCGACGCCGACGGCCGGGACGCCCCGGCACCGGCCGACCGCCGGACGGCGACGGCCGGCCGGACCGCCGGGTAGGCCCGCCGGTGGTCCCGGTGTGCCGGCCGGCGCACCGGGACCACCTCGACGGCCGCCGACGCCCGGGCCCGTCCGGACATCGGTTCCGAATTCGTTCCCGCGCCGTGTCGATCCGCGGCCGCCCCGTTCGACCTGGGATAGAGAGGACCGGAGATCGGTCCCCGGACGAAGGAGCGCAGCCGTGGCGAAGTACATGTTGATCATGCGGGGCAGCGACGAGTCGGTCGCGAAGATGATGGAGACGCCGTTCGACGAGATGCTCGAAACGATGGGCCGCTACAACGACGAACTGATCCGGGCCGGCGTGCTCGTCGCGGCCGAGGGCCTGGACGACGCCTCGCAGGGCGTGGTCGTCGATCTGAGCGGGCCGGCCCCGGTCGTCACCGACGGCCCGTACGGTGAGACCAAGGAGCTGTTCGGCGGCTTCTACGTCCTCGACGTGGCGTCGAAGCAGGAGGCGGTCGAATGGGCCAAGCGACTGCCGGCGTTCCCCGGCACGAAGGTCGAGATCCGGCGCGTGCCGGGGATCGACGAGTTCCCGCAGGACAACGAGTGGATCATCAAGGAACGGGCATGGCGCGACCGGACCGGCCAGCTCTGACCCCCGCGACGACGGACGGCCCGCCGGGCGGCGGCGCCGCCCGGCGGGCCGTCGAGGCGCTCTGGCGGATCGAGTCGGCGCGGATCGTCGGCGCCCTCGCCCGGTACACCGGGGACTTCGACCTCGCCGAGGACGTCGCTCAGGAGGCCCTGGCGCAGGCGCTCGTGGTCTGGGCGCGCGACGGCGAGCCGGCCAGCCCGGTGGGTTGGCTGCTCGCCACCGCCCGGCGGCGCGCCATCGACCAGTTCCGCCGCCGCTCCGCCCTCGACGACCGCTACACGGCCCTCGCCGGGCGGCTCGCCGAGGGCGGGGCGAGCTCCGGCGCCGAGCCACCGCCGGACCGGTCGGACGACCTGCCCTGGGACCCGGACCGGATCGAGGACGACGTCCTCGCGCTGATCTTCGTGGCCTGCCACCCCGTGCTCTCGCCCGAGGCCCGCACGGCGCTGACCCTGCGCGTGGTCGCCGGCCTGTCCAGCGAGGAGATCGCCCGCGCGTTCCTGGTGCCCGTGCCGACCGTCCAGGCCCGGATCACCCGGGCGAAGAAGACGATCGCCGCCGCCGGGGTGCCCTTCGAACTGCCGCCGGCGGCCGAGCGGCGCGAGCGGCTCGGCGGCGTGCTGAGCGTGCTGTACGTGATCTTCACCGAGGGGGCCACCGCGACCACCGGTGACCAGCTGCTGCGCCCCGATCTCGCCTACGAGGCGATCCGGCTGGCCCGGACGCTGACCGCGCTGCTGCCCGACGAGCCGGAGGTGTTCGGGCAGCTCGCGCTGTTCGAGCTCACCGCGGCCCGCTTCCCCGCGCGCACCGGGCCCGACGGCGAGGCCGTCCTGCTGGAGGACCAGGACCGGCGGCTGTGGGACCGCTCGGCCGTCCGGCGCGGCCTGGCCGCGATCGACCGGGCCGCGGCCGCCGGACGCGGGCTCGGGCCCTACGGCCTGCAGGCGGCGATCGCCGCCTGCCACGCGACGGCCCCCTCCGTCCCGGAGACCGACTGGGAGCGGATCGTGCTGCTCTACGAGGCACTCGGCCGGGTCGCGCCCTCCCCCGTCGTCGAGCTCAACCGGGCGGTCGCCGTCGCCATGGCGACCGGTCCGCGGGAGGCGCTGCCCCTCGTCGACGAGCTGGCCGCAGGCGGCCGCCTGGCGGGTTCCCACCTGCTGCCGAGCGTGCGCGGCGAGCTGCTCTCCCGGCTCGGCCGCACCGCCGAGGCGCGGGCGGAGCTGGAGCTCGCCGCGCGGCTGTGCCGCAATGCCCGCGAGCGGTCCGTACTGCTGCGCAAGGCGGCCGCGCTCGGCTGACGCCCCGGGCCGCCCCCGCGGCCGGAACCGGGCCGTGATCCCGTGCCGCCGGGGCCGGGTGACTGGGCCGAGCGGGTGGGGTCGGGGAGGTACCGGTGTGGTACCCGGGGGTGATCGCGGGTGCGGGCGGGAGGCTGGCGCTCCGGGGCAGGCAGCAGGCAGGAGAGAGCCCGTGAGCGAGCGCGACCGTCGAGGTACCGGTAGCGGCACGGCCGCGGACGGGGCGCGGCCGGCCGGTGATCCCGGTGTGCTGGGGACGGCGCTCGCCGTGGTGCTGGCGTTCTCGCTCGCGCAGGGTTCGTGGCAGTGGTTCTCCACCTACCTCGGCGTGACGCTGCTCGCGGTGGTCGTGTCCTTCGGCCGGGTACCGGTGCTGACGCCTGGTCGACGGGTGGCCTACGGGTGGAGCCTGGCGGCGTACTCACTGGTCGTGGGCCTGTGCCTGGCACTGGCGGTGGCTCCGGCACTGCAGCGCTGGGACTGGCTGTTCCCCGCGCCGGGTGCCCGCCACGCCTGCGTGGAGTCGGGCCGGTACCAGAGCCTGCAGACGCAGGCCGCGCTGGGAGCCCTGGCCGGTCACGACGGTGACCCGCTGGCCTCCGCGCAGCGGGAGCAGAGCCGCCAGGCCGTCGACGACTGCCTGGCGGCCACGACGACGCGCTGGCTGCCGGTGTACGCCCTGGGGGCGGCCCTGCTGGTGGGTGCGGGTGCGTGGTCGTGGGAGCGGGCCCGGACGCGGAGGACGACGGCGGGGCCCGCCTGAGCCCCCGGTCCCCGCCGGCCCGGGCGCCCCGGCGTCAGCAGACCGTGCCCGGTCTCGCCGCCGTGGCCCTGAGCAGCTCCCGCACCAGCTCGAAGTCGATGTCCTGCGGCCGACGGAAGCGAAGGCACCCCTTGCCCATGTCCTGCCCGGCCAGCCGTTCCTCGAACGCCGCACGGACGTCGCTGCGCATGAGGTAGAAGGAGATGTACCGCTTCTGGCCGGCGAAGGCGATCTCGGCGATGCCGTCCCGCTCGTAGGCGGGCATCCCGTACGCCATGACCTCGTCGAAGCCGTCCAGCTCCTCGCGGCACAGCCGTCGCAGCCCGGCCAGGGCGTCCCGGCGGTCCTCGGGCGCCTCCGCCAGGTAGCCGGCCACGTCCTTCGCCTCACTGCGCACCACCCCGTCAGGCTATGCCGGGTTCGAAGCCCCCGCCAACCTGCCGAGCACGGCCCGGCCCCGCCGACGGCTGCCGGCGGCCCGGGCCGCCGCCCGCACCGCACTGCACCGCACCACCCGCCGGTCAGCCGGCGTCGGCCGCCGCCTCCCACGCGGACCGCAGGTGCGCGTCGACGTCACCCGCCTGGCGAAGACCCGCCCGGAAGGCCGGCTCCCAGGCCGCCACGTCCCCCTGGTCCGGACCGAACGCCTGCACCGAGGCCGGATCGGGGCTGAGGGTCACCACGGTCCGCGCCCCCACCGCCGCCACCTGCTGGTCGGCCCGCCCCGCCGGAAACCGGTGCGCCATCGGGTCGACCACGACCAACGTGCGGGCGCCGGCGGCGAGATCGGCGTTGGGACCGGCCCGCAGCGCCCCGTCCATGTACCGCCGGCCGCCGACGGTGACCGGCGGCGCGGCCCCGGGGAAGGCACTGCTCGCCGCCACTGCGCGGACCAGCGGCACCCCGCTGTCCCGGTCCCACACCACGGGCTCACCGGTGCCCGCGTCCACGGCGGTGATCACCAGGCGTCGCTCCGGCCACGCGTCCGCGCCGATCAGGGCGGCGCGCCCGGCGATCAGCGCCTCCTCGGCCCCGGGGTCGGCGGCGTCGAGGGCGAGCCGGCCGACCCGGCGCCTGGCCTCGCCGGGTTCCAGGCCGCCGTCGCCCAGCACGGCGAACACCCGGCCCATCAGCTCGGGGTCCGGCGTGACGCGGTGCTCGGGCCGGCCGGTCCGCGTCGCGAGCCGGCCCGGATCCTGCCCGGTGGCGAGCAGCGCTCCGACGATCGCGCCGGCCGACGTACCGACGATCAGATCGGCCGCGCCCAGATCCACGCCGGCGCGGCGCAACCCGTGGGCCAGCCCCGCCGCCCAGGCCGTGCCGATGACGCCTCCGGGCCCCAGGACGAGCGCTCGGTCGATGGTGTGCATGTGGTCCCCCTCGTTATTGAAACAGTCGTACCATATACACACCTCTCGCCGCTCTGGCTTCGAGGCCCTGGAAGGAGGCCCACCGTGGGACGCCCCGCAGATCCCGCCCGTCGTGAGCGCACGCTGGCGCGGGCGACCGACTACGTGCTGGCCCACGGCCTGGCCGGGTTGAGCCTGCGACCACTGGCCGCCGCCCTCGACACCAGCCCGCGGATGCTGCTCTACGACTTCGGCAGCAAACAGGAGCTGGTCACCGCGGTCCTCGCCGAGGCCCGCCGCCGAGGTGCGGTGCGCCTGGCCGGGCGCCTTCCGGCGGCGACGGGCTCCGTGCAGGAACGACTGCGCGGCATCTGGGCGTGGATCAGCGCGGACGAACGTGCGCCGTTCGTCCGACTCTTCTTCGAGGTGCACGCCGACGGGCTGGTCCACCCCGAGAACTACCCCGACCAGGGCCAGGCGATCACGGACTGGTTCGACACCCTCGGTGCCACCTTCCGCGACGTCTCCACCGGCCCCGAGGACACCGTGACGCCCACCCTGGTCATGGCCGTCGTCCGGGGCCTGCTGTTCGATCTCACCACGACCGGCGACCGCCACCGCGCCGATCGTGCGCTGGACCGCTTCGCCGAACTCCTGGCGCGCTGAACCCACGGGCGGGCCCCTCCTGCGGCCGGGCCCGGGCGGTGGCCGGGGAGGCCCCCGGGTGCTCAGCCGGTGGGTCCCGCCGGGAGCGCGGTGAAGGTCGCCTCGGTGAACGCGGCGACCTCGGCGAAGCCCAGCCGCCGGTAGAGGTCCACGGCGGCCGGGTTGTCCGCGCGGACGTTGAGCCCGATGTGGTCGGCGCTCTCCGCGAGCCGCCGGCAGAGCGCCGCCACGCAGGCCCCCGCGGCGCCCTGCCGGCGCACCTCGGGGTGGGTCGTGACGTTGCCGATCACGGCCACCCGCTGAACGGCCGACCAGGCGTGCACGCCCGCGACCGCGACCAGCCGGCCGTCACGCCGGGCGCCGAGGTACTGACCGGTGTCGAGCATGCGGTCGTCGAACCAGTTGCCCGGGTAGGCCGCGGCGAACAGCGCCAGCAGCTCGGGCAGGTCCGCACGGCCCAGCGGGGCGGGCGCCCACGGGGCCACGGGGTACGCCGCGGCGCGCGCGGGGTCGGTCAGCGACATCCGCAGCAACGTGCCGTGGCGGTGCACCTCGTACGCCTCCGCCAGGACCTTGTCCGCGTCCCCGGTGAGGTGGCCGAAGAAGCGCCGCGGCAGGACCGGCAGCAGCTCCCGGGCGAGGTCCTCCACCGCCGACGCCTCGGCGGCCCCGCCGAAGGCCAGCAGGGTGGGGATGTCGCCGACCGCGTACAGCAGCGCCACCGGACCGTCCGGGGTGACGCTGAACCACGAGGTGTGCGGCCACAACAGGTCGTCGAGGTCACCGAGTTCCATCAGGTGCAGCGCCGGATCCCGTCGGAAGCGGGCTTCGAGGGCGGCTCGGTCGTGCAGGCTCTGCAGGGACATCGGGCCAGCATACGGAGCGGGTCCGACCGCTCGGCGGCCCGGCCCTCACCGCGGCCGGGGGCGGGCCGTGGCCCGCGCCCGACCGGCGGCTCAGGAGGTGAGCTGGCCGGGCCGGCCCGGCACCCACAGCGGCGCCGGACCGGCGTGCGGCATGGACCTGGTCGCGTACTCCTCCAGGCAGGCGACCGCCCGGCCCGGGTCGCCGCCGCCGAGTTCCACCAGGGCGGTGGCGGCGAACCGGGCGCAGGAGAGCGTCAGGGCGAGCGTGTCCTGGCGGCGGTGGCGGTGGCGGACGTACGCCTCGCACCGCTCGGCGATGCGCCGGCCGTGCGACTCCCGCTCCGCCTCGGCGCCGAGTTCGCTGCCGGCGGTCGCCGCCTGCACCCCGTGCCAGACGAGGGTGAGCGCGACGGGCTCGGCCGGGTGGGCCGCGCCGACCCGCCGCGAGCTCTCGCGGGCCTCGGCCGACTGCCGGCCCAGCCGGTCCAGCGCGGCCGGACCGTCCCCGTCGCAGGTCCGCAGGGCCAGCTCCGCCGCCCGGTGCGTGAGCACCCGCAGGACCGCTCCCGCCGGTACCCGGAGCCCGGTCGCCGCCGGGTCGGCGAACGCCAGCCAGGTGTCCGCGAACGAGGCCGCCCGCACCTGCCACAGCCACGGCGGGGCCCCCGCCACCTCACCCGACCGCTCTCCCACCGCCAGCCTGATCAGACCCACGGCGGCGAGATCCGCCGCATCCGCGTCCGACCCGAGCCCGAACAGCCGTCCACTACTCCTCAACACGCACCCCCGTCAGCGGCCATCACCTGGTGACGGCACATCTCACCACATTGGGACGCGAACGAACTGGCCCCGGCCACCGATGAGACCCAGGACACGTACCGGGCCCCGCACCCCGGGCGGCCGCCCGCGGGGGCCCCGGGGAGCTGTGCAGGCCCGGATCAGGACGGCGTAGCCGCCGGCGGCACCGAGCAGGCCGACCGGCGGCGCGAGGTCCCCGCCGACGGCGCCGGCGACCGGACCGGCGCGGAGGGTGTCGACACGGAGGGTGTCGACACGGAGGGCGCCGGCCGTGGCGCCCGCCGCGACCGGGGCCGCTCCTGCCCGGCCGCCGTCGTCGTCGTCGTACCGGAGGGAGCCGCCCGGGGTCTCGCCGGTGAGGCCCGACCGGGCGGCGCCGGCCGGGGGCACGTCGACCTCCCGCATCCGACGCCGCGACGGCTCGCGGGTGGGGCCGCCGGGAGCGACTGACGGCCCGATAGCTAAATCATCGACATACTCTCATCATTGACCTATGCTCACGCCCATGGCCAACCGTCAACTACAGGAACCGAGCCGGCTCGTGCTCACCGCGCTCGCCGACGCCCCCCGGCACGGCTACGCGATCGTCCAGGAAGTCCTCGCCATCTCCGGCGGCCGGACCAAGATCCTCACCGGCACCCTCTACACCGCACTGGACCGCCTCCTCCAGCAGGGGCTGATCCGGATCGACCACGAGGAGACCGTCGCCGGCCGGATGCGCCGCACCTTCGCCCTCACCGAGGACGGCCGACAGGTGCTCGGCGAGGAGACCGAGCGCCTGCGCGCCGGCGTCGCCGAGGCCGACCGCAGGCTCGCCCTCGGCCGCGGCACGGGCCTCGGAACGCCTCGGCTGAACGGAGCCACGGCATGAGCACGCCCGCGCAGGCCACCGCCCTGCCCACCCGGCTCCCCCTGATCGGGCTCTACCCCGCCGCCTACCGGGCCTCCCACGGCGAGGAGATCGCCGCCGTCTTCGCGGAGTCCGTCCAGGGCAGCGACCGCCGCACCGTCCTGCGCGAGTGGGCGGCCCTCGCCGCGCACGCCGCCCGGCTGCGCACCCGGCTCAGCTCGCGCGACCCCGCCGGCCGGATCCTCGCCGGCGCCGCGCCGTACATGCTCGCCGGCGGGGCGGCCCTGGCCGCCGTCCACCTGGTGCTGGGCCTCTTCCTCACGGTGCCCCTCCTCGATCTGTTCAGCACGAACACCACGGCCACCGCCGTAGTGGGCGCGGTGCAGACCGCCCCCTGGATCCTCGCGCTGCTCTGCGCCGCCCTCGGCCGCTGGGGCTACGCCCGCCTCCTGGTCCTGGCCGGCACCCTCGCCCGGATCGGCGCCGTCGCCGGCTACTTCGTCCACCCGGCCGGGGCCTTCGCGCAGTACCTCTTCCTGCTCCCGCTGTGGCTCCTGTTCGCCGGGCCGATCCTCATCGCCCCGCCCGACGCCGTCGACCACTCCACCCGCGGCCGCACCGGCCCGGTGGTCGCCGCGCTCGCACTCGCACTGCCGATGAGCGCACTCGTCCTGCGCTGGCCCTGGGCCGGCTCCGAGGACTACTCGGAACCCGTCTTCTCCACCGGCGTCCAGACCCTCCTCGACGTCTCCTCGGCCTGGCCGGCCTTCGTGATGGCGACCGCCTTCCTCGTCCACCTCGCCGCCGCCCGCCCCGATCGGCTGCGCGCGGCCGGCACCGCCCTGGCCGTCCTCCCCTGGACCGTCATGCTCGCCCCGCCCTACTACTGGCGGCCCCCGCGTGACCTCGCCGAACTCGCCCGCAACGTCGCGGTCGTCGCCGCCTTCCTGGCCGTCGCCACCGCCCTCGCCGCCCTCCGCCGCGCCTTCGCCCCGAAGCCGGTCGAACCGGCCTGACACGGTGCGGACCTGACACCGGGCCGACCCGGCCCGCCCGGGCAGCCGTCGGCTTGGTGCCCGGGCGGGTCGGGTCGGCTGCTCGATCCGCCGTGGTCGCGGAAGTACGGGCACCCGCTCCCGCGAGCGCACCCGGCCGGCGCAGGCCAGGGCGACGAACGACAACTCGCCGTTCACCGGACCGAGACCGAAGTCCCTGAGGTCGGCGAGGGGCAGCAGCCGGCGCACCGGAGCGCGGGCGAACGGCGCCCCCGCGGCAACGATCACCACGGACACGCCGCGCTCGACGGCCGACCGTCCGGCCCCGCCGCATCGGCCTTCTCCGGCCGGGCGACGCCCGATGCGGGAGGAGGGGCCGTAGGGCGCGGCGGGTCAGACGAACGAGCGGGTCGCCGTGATCCCGCCGTCCACCGGCAGCGTCACCCCGGTGATGTAGGAGGACCGGTCGCTGAGCAGCCAGGCCGCCGCCTGGGCGATCTCGCCGGCGCTCGCGGGGCGGCCGAGCGGGGTGAAGCGGGCGACGGCTTCGGCGAAGCCGGGACCGGCGGCGAACAGCGGCTCGACGGACGGCGTGCGCACGACCCCGGGGGCGATCGCGTTGGTCCGGATGCCGTGGCACGCGTAGTCGGCGGTGGCCGCCTTCACCAGTCCGGCGAGTCCGTGCTTGGCCGCCTGCTGGGTGCCGTCGCCGAAGCCCCCGACCAGTGCGCCGACGCCGCTGCACAGCACGATCGCGCCGCCGCGGCCGCCGGTGAGCATCGCCCGGAGCTGGGCCCGCAGGCAGAGCCAGGTACCGCGCAGGTTCACCGCGTGCACGGCGTCCCAGTCGGCCTCGGTCCGCTCGGCGAGCGGGGCCGGCAGGGGGCCCGAGCCGGCGTTGTCGAAGGCGGCGTCGAGCCGCCCGTAGGTGTCGAGCGCGGTCTCCACCACCAGCTCGGCGCCCGCCGCGGTGGAGATGTCCGCGGCGACGGCCACCGCCCGGCCGCCGCGCGCCCGCACACCGGCCGCCACCGCCTCCACCTGGTGCCCGGTCCGGGCGGCCAGGACGAGCAACGCACCCTCCGCCGCGAACAGTTCGGCGGCCGCCGCACCGATGCCCCGGCCCGCGCCGGTGATGATCGTGACCTTGTCGTCGAGAATTCCCATACGGCGAGCGTCCACCGGTCGGGCGGCCGGTACCAGTGGCCGGAGCGTCCCCGGTCCGGGAACCGGGGTCTGCCAGGTCCTGGATCCGCCGCGCGGAATGTGCCAGCGTGGGCGCATGCCCGACACCCCGCTGAGCGCGTTCCTGCGCGCCCGCCGCCGGAGCCTGGCCCCCGCCGAGGTGGGGCTGCCCGCCGGGCCGCGCCGCCGCACGCCGGGCCTGCGCCGTGAGGAGGTCGCCGTCCGCGCGGGCATCTCGGCCGACTACTACGCCCGGCTGGAACAGGGCCGCCAGCGGCTCCCGACCGGCCCGGTGCTGGACGGGATCGCGCGCGCCCTGCTGCTGGCGGAGTCCGAGCGGGCCTACCTCCACCGGCTCGCCCACGGGCAGCGACCGGCGGCGCCGGCCGCCGACCGCGACGGCGTGGGCGCGGCCACCCGCGCGCTGCTCTCGACCCTGGACCGGACTCCCGCCTTCGTCACCGGCCCCCGGTTCGACCTGCTCGCCTGGAACCCGCAGGCCGGTGCGCTGATGGCTGATCCGGCGTCCCGGCCGGCCGTCGAACGCAATCTGCTCTGGCAGGTCTTCTGCTGCCCGTACGGCGCGGCCGAGCGGGCCAACCACGCACCCGCCGACTCGATCGGCGCCGACCTGGTCGCCGGGCTGCGCGCCCAGCACGCCGACCGTCCGGACGACCGGGAGCTGACCGCACTGGTCGCCCGGCTCTCCGCCCAGAGCCGGGCGTTCGCCGCGCTCTGGGCCCGGCACCGGGCCGGCCCGCCCCGCCAGGGCCGGCTCTCGCTGCGTCATCCGGATCTGGACGCCGAGGTCCTCGACTACACCGTCCTCGGGCTTCCGGACGGCGGCCAGCACCTGTTCGTCTTCCTGGCTCCGGGCGGCGGCCCGGCGCCGGACGCCTTCCGACGGCTGCGGCCCGCGTCCACGGTTGAGGTGGGCCGGTGAGCGCCTGACGCAGGCCCGGCCGTGCTCGCGGTGACGACCTCCCCCGGGCCGAAAAGGTTCACGCCCCGGCCGAACACGCCGCGGCCGGACCGAGCCGGGCGCGCCGTGCTCACCCCGCCGCGGGCCGGCGGCCGGCGGCGGGCGCGGCCAGCGCGACGAACGAGCGGAGCAGGGGGTCGGTGTCACCGGTTCGCCAGGCGACGACCAGACGGCTCGGCGGCAGGTCGGCCAGCGGGACGACGGTGAGGCCCTCGGCGGGCCGGTGGCCGAGCGGCGCCAGTCCGACCGTTCCGTTCCACAGCACGGCCCGGATGCACTCGTGAACGGTCCGCACCACCGGGCCCTCGCGCAGCGGCCCGCCGGGCCTGTTGCCGTTCCAGTAGACCTGCCACAGCGGGTCCGTGCCGTCGGGGAACCGGAACCAGGTGCGGTCGTCGAGATCGGCCAGGTGCAGGAGCTCGCGGCCGGCGAGCGGATCGTCGGCGCGCAGGACCACGCCGACGGGTTCGAAACGGATGAGGCGGGTGCTGATCCCGGTGTCGTCGAACGGCGCCCTGGTCACGGCGACGTCGACCAGGCCGGCGCTCAGCCCGGTGGTCGGGTCCGTGAGGTCTGCTTCGAGGACGCGGACGTCGACCTCCGGATGGCGCCGGCGGAAGGCGGCCGCGAGGGAGGTACCGGCGCCCCCGGCGTGTTCGACGCTGTCGCCGAGGGTGCCGATGGTGAGGCTCCCGGCACCGGCCGCGGCCAGGACCCTGGCACGGGCGCGATCGGCCTGCGCCAACAGGCTGCGGGCTTCGTCGTACAGGGCGGCCCCGGCCGCGGTCGGCGTCGCACCGGCGGCCGAGCGGTGCAGCAGGGTGGTGCCCAGATCCGCCTCCAGCTGTTGGACGGCATGGCTCAACGGAGGCTGGGTCATGTGCAGCCGGGCGGCGGCCCGGCCGAAGTGGCGCTCCTCGGCGACGGCCACGAAGTAGCGCAGCAGGCGAAGGTCCATCACCGGTCACGATACCCGCCCGGTATCGGGCGGACTCAACCGGTATTGGACGTCGCAGTCGGCCCGGCGGTGGAGTGGAGGGGCAATCGACGTCAGCCCCGGCTCCCGGTCCCGCATCCCGGCCGGTCCGGCGAGGCAAGGAGTTACGGCATGGCCGACCACCAGCTGCTCGATCCAGTGGTAGAGACCACCGGCGCGTACGAGCTCGCGCGCGACCTGCTGCTCGTGCCCGACCGGGCCGTCCCGCTGGTCCCCAACATCGGAATCGTCGGCGGAACGCACTCCGTCCTGGTGATCGACACCGGCCTGGGCCCGGAGAACGCCGAGCGCGTGCTGGCCCTCGCCCGCGACTACGCGAAGGGGCGCCGGCTGTATCTGACGTCGACGCACTTCCACCCCGAACACGCCTTCGGCGCACAGGTCTTCGTCGGCGAGGCGACGTTCCTGGTGAACCGTGCGCAGGCGCAGGACCTGGCCGACAAGGGGCCGGGGTACCTCACGATGTTCCGCGGCCTCGGCGCCGCCGTCGCCGGGCGTCTGGACGGTGCGCGGGTTCCCACGCCGGACTTCGTCTACGAGCGGTCCCACCACCTCGACCTCGGTGGCCGGTCGGTGCGGCTGAGCGCCGTCGGCCGGGCCCACAGCAGGGGCGACCAGGTGATCACCGTGCCCGACGCCGGCGTGCTGTTCACCGGCGATCTGGCCGAGACCGGACAGTTCGCGATCTTCCCGTGGTTCCCGCCGCACGACACCGACGTGAGCGGCCTCGGGTGGATCGAGGTCATGGCCCGGCTGGCGGCGGCGAGGCCGCGGACGGTCGTGCCGGGCCACGGGGCCGTCGGCGGCACCGAGGTGGTCGAGGACGTGCTCGACTACCTGCGGGAGCTGCGCGACGAGACCTGGGAACGCCGTGACTCGGCGACGAGCCGGGAGACGATCGTCGAGGAGGTACGCGCGGTCCTGATCGAGCGGCACCCCGAGTGGGCGGGCCGGGAGTGGATCGACCCGGCCGTCGCGTGCCTGTGCAGCGAGCACCCGGCCTAGAAGGCTGATGAAGATCTCGGTGTGATCCGGGTTGCCGTTGTCAGGCGGCAGCCCGGATCTGCCAGGTGGTGTCGTTGTGGGTGAGTCCGAGGTTGATCAGGGTTCTCCCGGTCACCGCTCCGTGTTTTGCACGAAGCCGGAGCACAGGAAGGACCGCATGCCCTTCGACCCTCCGGGCCGCGAACGGCCGTGCGCGTCGCCGAGTTGGGGCGCGGCCCGCAGTGATTCCCATACGCTCGATCGAGTGATTTCACCCGCACGGCGAATCCCATGGTTCGAGCACGGAGCATATCCTCGCCCACGCGGGCCTCTCCCGACGAGCCGGGGCGGCAGCACTTCTGAGAGAGGAACTGCCACATGCGTCTTCCACTCCGCCTGATCGCGATCGCGGGCGCCACGCTGGCCGCCGCGGCCTCGGTCGGTCCCGCGCCGGCCGTCGCCCGGCCGGGCTCAGGGCGCACTCCGGCCGTTCTCGTCGGTGCGTTCACCCCGCTGCCGGCCCCCCGCGGCTACCTGAACCTGCACCAGTGCGTCTACACGCCGCGCAGCTCCGCGACCGACTGGTTCACCACCGTCGTCCCGCCGAGCGCGGACGGCCGCTTCGCCACGGCCACGAACGCCTCCGCCACGCCCGACCCGGGTGCGCCGACGAACGTGCCGTCCTGCGGTCCGGGGGACGGCAACTTCGTTGTCAACATGCCACGTTCGGGCCTCAAGGCACTGGACCTGACCGTCGGGCGGTACCTCAACCTGCACCAGTGCGTGTACTTCGATCCTGACCAGTATGACCACTACACGGCGGTGGTGACACCCAAGGATCTCGGCGTCTTCAGCACCGGCACCAACGTCTCCAACACTCCCGACACGCGGGCCGCCTGCGGAAGCGGAGTCCCCGGCGACAGGCCCATTCCCCTTCTCTCCGCCGTGAAGACACTCGATCTCAGCACTGCGCGCTATCTCAACCTGCACCAGTGCGTGTACTACTCCAGCCTCGTCAACGACCACTTCACGACCGTCGTCACCCCGAGTGGGGACGGACGGTTCTCCACCGGGACGAACGTCTCCTCCACCCCTGACCCCCAGGCGTCCTGCGGCGCCGGCGACGGCAACTTCACACTCATCCCCCTGCTCTCCGGCGTCCGAGCCCTCCCGCTCATCTGACACTTCGACGGCGCATGGTGATCCGACCGCCGATCGGAGCGCCTTCACGTGACCGCGCATGAACGTGCCCCAGGCCGGCGCGCGAGGGGATCACCGCAATGACAGGCGCGGACGTGTGAAGGACCCCGACCGATCGGTGCTCCTGGCCTACTTCCGCCGCCGCCTGGCCCGCTCCGCCCTCCCGCACCGCGCCTTCGAGGCGGTGCGGGAGGTGGTGAACGCGACGGGCGTGCTCAGGGGCCGCCACAAACGGGCGCTGGACTCGACCGTGCCGGACGACGCGGTCGCCACCCAGGACACCGTCACCCAGCTGATCGCCGCCGTCCGCGCAGAGCGCCGCGAGGTCCCCGACGCCGACACCGCCGCGGCCGTCCACTGCACCGCGCACGACTACACCGACCCGGGCAAGCCCCGCATCGCATGGAACGACGCCCAGGCCCGGACGACCTGGTGAACGCCCTGGTCGGCGACGCACTGCGGCTGCTCGGGCACCTGCCCGAGCAGCCGCTGGGCGAGAAGGCCGCCAACGCGGTCGGCATCCTGGCCCTGGTCGCAGGCCAGGATGTCGAGCCCGCCGAAGACTCGGACGGCCGCGACGGACGCCGGCGCATCACCCGAGGGACCGCCCCGGACCGGATCGTGTCCACCGTCGATCCCGAGGCCCGCCACGTCCACAAGACCCGCACCCACCGGCGGGACGGCTGCAAGGCCCACCTCGCCGTCGAGCCCGAGACCGGCCTGTTCACCGCCGTCGCCCTCACCCCCGGCAGCGGAGGCGAACACCACGAGGCCCAGGTCGCCCTCGACCTGCTCGCCGACGAACCCGGACCGGTGGACGCCTTCGGCGACACCGCCTACTCGACCGGACCCACCCGCCGTGCTCTGCAGCGGGAACAGCACCGGCTGTCCCTCGAACCCGCACCGCCGACGACCGCCGCCCCGGGCGGTTTCAGCCTCGACGACGCCGGCCTCGGCCGACCGGCAGCGCAGCGCACTCCGTCGGGTGAAGCGGCGTGCGCCTCCCGGCCCGCGGCCGCGCCGGTCGGCGATCGTGGCGGGAGCCCGGCCGACGCCTTGCGGCCGGCACGTGGTGACGAGGGAGGCAACCGTGGAGTTCCTGGTCGACATGGTGACCAGTGTTCCGGCCGGCACGTCCGAGCAGGACGTGGCCGAGATCCGGGCCCGGGAGGCGGAGCGGGCCCGGGAGTTGGCCGCGCAGGGGCACCTGCTGCGGCTCTGGCGCCCACCCCTGGCCCCCGGTGAGTGGCGCACCTGGGGGCTGTTCCGCGCGGAGGACGCGGAGCGGCTGGAGCAGCTGCTCGCGTCGATGCCGCTGCGCGTGTGGCGCCACGACACGGTGACCCCGCTCTCCCCGCACCCGAACGATCCCGGCCGCCCGTAGCACCGCTGCGGTCCGCGTCGCCGGCAGGCCCGTCCCGTGCACCTGCCCGGTCGACCGCGCCCACCCGCAGGTGCCCCGACACTCACTGGAGCCCCGTTGAACAGCACGACAGCCCGCGAAACGATCCTGCGCGACGTCCTGGACCGGTGGAAGGCGGCCGTGGACGCGCACGAACCCCGGAAGGTCGCCGCCCTCTTCACCGAGGACGCCGTCTTCCAGGGGCTGCACCCCTACGCGGTCGGGCGGCAGGGCGTCGCCGACTACTACGACGCCCAGCCCCCCGGCATGACGGCCGCGTACCGGATCCTCGAAACGCGCCACCTCGCCGACGACCTCGTGCTCGGCTATCTGGCCGTCGACTTCTCGTTCACCGACCGGCCGACGCTCGGGGTCAACCTCGGCGTCGTGGTCGAGCGGGTGGGCGACGCCTGGTACCTCGGCCACTACCAGGTCTCCCGCCTCGACTGACCGTCCCGCCGGGACACCACCCACCCGGGACACGCCGGCCCGGGGCGAGGCCCGGTCACGGCCCCCGGGCCTCAGTCGCCGTCGACGAGCCGTTGCAGCGCGGGGGCGTACAGGTCCGCCAGCCGCTCGGGCGTGGCGCGGTCACCCGCGCCCGGGCGGTGCAGGCTCAGCGTCGCGCCGAGTCCGAGCAGCTGGCCGGCGATCAGTTCGGCCCGCAGCTCGGCGTCCGGCCCCGGCAGCGAGGCGGCGAGGCGCTCCGTCACCTGGTGGCGGAAGCGCTCGCGCAGCAGGGTCCGCTCGTCCTCGTTGCCGAGCGAGAAGACGACGCGCAGCAGGGGGTCGCCGCGCTGTTCCCGGCGCATGCGGACCACGGTCAGCACCAGGTGGCGGCCCAGCCCGGCAGGATCGGCGGCGAACAGTTCGTCCGCCGCGGGCCGGAAGTCGGCGACGGTGTTGAACAGGCGCTCCTTGCTGCCGAACCGCTTCACGATCAGTGAGGGGCTGACACCCGCGTCGGCCGCTATCCCCCGCATGGTGACGTCGGCGTAGGGGCGCAGGGCGAACGCCCGGCGGGCGGCGCGCAGGATCGCGTCCCGTCCGGTGCCCTGCTCGGCGGCGGGGTCGACCCCGCCCGGCCGGGCCCCCGGGCCGGGTACCGGTTCGGCGCACGGCCCGGGGGCCGGCACGGCCGCGCCGGCCGCGCCAGTCACGTCGGTCTCGTCGGTCTCGTCGGTCTCGTCGGTCTCGTCGGCGATGGTCAAGCGCTCTCCTGGGCCGGGGCCGCGGGGGCCGTCACTGCGACCGTACCGGGTGCGGCGGGGCCGGGGCGCGCCGTCCGGCCGGAGGGCAGGAGGAGCGTCGCGACCAGCGCGGCGGCGGCCGTCGCGGCCGCGATCAGGAAGATCAGCAGATAGGCGTGCAGGGTCGGGGCGGTGCGCCCGCCGACGGTGAAGGTGACGTGGGCGAGCACGGCGGTGACCACCGCGCTGCAACAGGCCTGTCCGACCGAGCGCATCAGCGTGTTCAGTCCGTTCGCCGCGCCGGTCTCACCGACCGGCACGGCCCGCATCACCAGGGCCGGCAGTGCCGAGTACGCGATGGCGGTGCCCGAGGCCACGACGGTGGCGCCGGCCACGATCAGCCAGAGGCTGTGGCTGGTGAAGAAGCGCACCAGGTAGCCGACCACCATCACGGCCGCCGCGAGGGCGAGCGTCGTCCTCGGCCCGTACTTGGCGGAGATCCTGGCCGAGACCGGGGACAGCGCCACCATCGCCAGCCCGCCGGGCAGCAGGCAGAGCCCGCCCACCACGATCGAGGCGCCGAGGCCGTAGCCGGTCTCCCTGGGCTCCTGCACCATCTGCGCGGTGACCAGGGAGTTGGCGTAGAAGGCGAAGCCGATGAGCATCGCGGCGACGTTGGTCAACAGCACGGCCGGCCGGGCCGAGACCCGCAGGTCGACCATCGGCGAGGCGGTGCGCAGCTCGTAGCGGCCCCAGAGCAGCCCGAGCAGCGCCGATCCGCCGAGCAGGCCGAGCGTGCGCGGCGAGGTCCAGCCCCAGCCGGCGCCCTGGGTGATCGCGAGCAGCAGGCCGACGAGCACGGCGGCCAGGCCGAGGGTGCCGAGGAGGTCGAAGCGTCCTCGGGAGCGCAGCGACGACTCCGGCACGATCCGGAGCACCAGGGCGATGTCCAGCAGGCCGAGCGCCGCGGAGGCCCAGAACATGGTGTGCCAGTCGAAGTTCTCGACGACCAGCGCCGCCACGGGCAGGCCCACGGCGGCGCCGATGCCGAGGGTGGAGCTCATCAGGGCGATGGACGGCAGCACGCGCTCGGGCGGCAGTTCGTCGCGGATGATGCTGATCCCGAGCGGGATGACGGCGAGGGCGGCGCCCTGCAGCGCCCGGCCGGCGATGAGGACGCCGATCTGCGAGCTCACGGCACACAGCACGGACCCGGCGGTGAGCACGCCGAGCGAGGCGAGCAGCACGCGGCGCTTGCCGTACATGTCGCCGACCCGGCCGAGCACGGGGGTGAAGACCGCGCCGGTCAGCAGGGTGACGGTGACGAGCCAGCCGGCCGCGCCCGGCGAGCTGCCGGTCAGGGCGGGCACGTGCGGGAGCAGCGGGACGACCAGGGTCTGCATGACCGCGACGACGACACCGCAGAAGGCGAGGACCGGCACGATCAGGTGGGCCCTCGGCGCCCGCGCGGACGGGGAAGGGGCTGGGGAGGGCGGGCCTGACTCGGCCGTCACCGGGGTCATTCTGCTCCAGACGCTGGTCCACAGGGGGGTGCACAGACGTTCACCCACCCCAGGGTAAACGCCTGTGCACCCCCCTGTCCCCGCCTTTCGCCGTTCGTCCTCGGTCCGACCGCGCCTCGGGCAGCTGCGCCCGCGTCCTGCACAATGACCTTTGTCATGCCCGGGATTGATCAGGTGCAGGGGGAAGCGTGCAGGCGGGGGACCACATCCTGGAGAGGTACCGGCTCGACGCGCGGCTCGGCCGGGGCGGCATGGGCGAGGTGTGGAAGGGCCACGACCTCCACCTCGACCGCGCCGTCGCGGTGAAGGTGCTGCTGGAGTTCGACGCCGGGGACGAACTGCTCCAGCGGTTCCGCCGCGAGGCCTCGATCGGCGCGCGGCTCCAGCACCCGGGGATCACGGTGGTGCACGACTTCGGACGCCACCGGAACCAGCTGTTCATCGTCATGGAGCTGCTGGAGGGCCAGGACCTCGCGGCGGTGCTGGCCCGGTCACCGCGCGGTCTCCCGATCCCCGAAGCCGTCGGCCTCGCCCTCCAGACCGCCGAGGCGCTGACCGCCGCGCACACCGGCCAGGTGGTGCACCGCGACCTGAAGCCCGGCAACCTCTTCCTGCTGCGCGACGGCCGGTTGAAGATCTGCGACTTCGGGATCGCCCGCACCGCCGAGGCCACGACCGGGCTGACGCTCACCGGCCGGCCGTTCGGCACCCCGCCCTTCATGGCCCCCGAGCAGTGGCGCGGCGAACAGGTCGACGGGCGGTGCGACCTGTACGCGCTGGGGTGCGTGCTGTACGCGCTGCTGACCGGTGCCCCGCCCTTCCCCGCCACCGAACAGGCCTGGGCGCTGATGCGCCGGCACCTGGAAGAGGTGCCGCCCCGGCTGCGGGACGTCCGCGCGGACGTCCCGGCCGAGCTGGACCGGCTGGTCGGCTCGCTGCTGGCCAAGGACCCGGCCGACCGGCCGGACGCACCGACCACCGCGCGGCTCCTGCGGGAGATCCGGCACCCGGCCGCCACCGCCCTCGTGGCGCGGAGCGCCCCCACTCCGGCCGCACCGCCCGCCGACCGCACCCCGACCGCCGTCCCCACCGAACTCGACCGGGGCACCGCGCCGGAAGCGCCCGTCACCGGTCGCGGTCCGAGCCGCCGCACCCTCGTCCTCGGCGGCATCACCGCGCTGGCGGCGGCGGGCGGGAGCTACCTGGCGCTGCGGCCGACCGGCGGCTCGACCGGCGATGCGGTGGGCGGCGCCAAGGGCCCCCGGAAGGCGTTCGTCCTCGGGGAGGGCCCCAGCGCCGCCCAGGTGGACACGCTCGCGTTCAGCCCCGACGGCAGGACCGTCGCCGCCGGCTGCCACGACGGCGTCATCCGGCTCTGGGACCTCGCCGGCCGGACCCTCACCACGTCTCTCACCGGCAGCATCGGCTCGGTGGCGTCGATGGCGTTCAGCCCGGACGGGCGGAGCCTGGTCAGCTGCAGTTCCACGTACGTCGTCCTGTTGTGGAGCCTCGCCACCGGGGCCGGCACCGAACTCATCGGCCAGCGCGACAGCGCGGTGTCCGGAGTGGCGTTCAGCCCCGACTCGAAGACCGTCGCCAGCGCCGACCACGCGGTCCGGCTGTGGGACGTGGCCACCGGACAGGTCTTCGCCGCCCTCACCGACCACACCGACTACGTGAGTTCGGTGGCGTTCAGCCCCGACGGCCGCACCCTCGCCAGCGGCAGCGGCGACCGGACGATCCGGCTGTGGGACGTGGCCACGCGGACCGCCACCACCACCCTCACCTGCCCCGACACCGTCCGTTCGGTGGCCTTCAGCCCCGACGGCCGCACCCTTGCCAGCGGAGGCGGGGACACGGCGGTCCGGCTCTGGGACGTGGCCACCGGGACCGTCACCGCCGCCGTCGAGACCAATGTCTGGGGCGTGGGGGTGGTGGCGTTCAGCCCCGACGGCAGGACCGTCGCCGGCAGTCTGGGCGACAGCTCCGTCCAGCTGTGCGACGTCGCCACCCGGGCCGTGACCGCCGAGCTCCCCCCGATCCGCGATGCCGGGACGACCGGGCTGGCTATCAGCCCCGACGGTCGCACCCTCGTCACCGGCGGCGGCACCGAGGGCGCCGTCCGGGTCTGGCAGCTCCCCTGAGGGCCGCGCGGCGGTCGGCCCCGTCCGACGTGCCGGCCGAGCCCTGCCCCGGGCGTCAGGCGCAGGCCGGGCAGATCCCGCGGTAGGTGACCTCGGCGGTGGCGACGGCGAAGCCGAACCGCTGCTCCGCCGGTAGGTCCGCGAGCGGATCTCCGGCCGGGTGGACGTCGCGGATCGTGCCGCAGCCGGAGCACACCAGGTGCTGGTGCGGGCGGTGCGCGTTGGGGTCGTAGCGCCTCGCCCGGCCGTCGGTGGCGACCTCCATGACCTCGCCGAGCCCGACCAGCTCGCCCAGCGTGTTGTAGACGGTCGCCCGGGAGATCTCGGGCAGCCGCTGGACCGCGCGGGCGTGCACCTCGTCGGCCGTGAGGTGGACGTGATCGCCGTCGAGGACCTCCGCGACGACACGCCGTTGGGCGGTCAGCCGCCAGCCGCGCCCTCTCAGCCGTACCAGCAGGTCACTCATATCGGTTCACCTATTCAGGCTCATGGGGGAACCCCGGATTCTAGCAGTGGCCTTCCGAACCCCGATGGGATATCGACTCGGTGTGGTTCTTGACTTGGAATCCGTCCATCGTAGGATCGGTTCCGGCGATAGCCTAGGGGGCAGTGAGGCTCCGGAACGGCGGTGAGCACCTCCGCGTCGGGTGAGCTACTCCTCCTCATTGAACGACCCTCTCAGGTGTTTCACCCTCCGATCGTTCCTGAACACAGTGATCCGCCCGGCCCGGAAGGATTCCCATGTCTGAGAACCACGACGCGATCGTCACCGATGCGAAGGCGGAGGGCGGAGGCTGCCCGGTCGCGCACGGACGCGCCGCGCACCCGACCCAGGGCGGTGGAAACCGCCAGTGGTGGCCGGACCGGCTCAACCTGAAGATCCTTGCCAAGAACCCGGCCGTGGCCAACCCGCTCGGCGCGGACTTCGACTACGCCGCGGCGTTCGAGTCGCTCGACCTGGCGGCCGTCAAGCGCGACCTCGCCGAGGTGCTCACCACCTCGCAGGACTGGTGGCCAGCCGACTTCGGCCACTACGGCCCCTTCATGATCCGGATGGCCTGGCACAGCGCGGGCACCTACCGGATCAGCGACGGCCGCGGCGGCGCCGGTGCCGGCCAGCAGCGCTTCGCCCCGCTCAACAGCTGGCCGGACAACGCCAACCTCGACAAGGCCCGCCGCCTGCTGTGGCCGGTGAAGAAGAAGTACGGCCAGAGCCTGTCCTGGGCCGACCTCCTGATCCTGGCCGGCAACGTCGCGCTGGAGACGATGGGCTTCGAGACCTTCGGCTTCGGCGGCGGCCGCGAGGACGTCTGGGAGTCGGAGGAGGACGTCTACTGGGGCCCCGAGACGACCTGGCTCGACGACGAGCGCTACACCGGCGACCGCGACCTGGAGAGCCCGCTGGGTGCTGTGCAGATGGGCCTGATCTACGTCAACCCGGAGGGCCCCAACGGCAACCCGGACCCGATCGCCGCGGCCCGCGACATCCGCGAGACCTTCCGCCGGATGGCGATGAACGACGAGGAGACCGTCGCCCTGATCGCGGGCGGCCACACCTTCGGCAAGACCCACGGCGCGGGCCCGGCCGACAACGTCGGCCCCGACCCCGAGGCCGCCCCGCTGGAGCAGCAGGGCCTGGGCTGGAGCAGCACCTACGGCACCGGCAAGGGCGACGACGCGATCACCAGCGGCCTCGAAGGCATCTGGACCAACACGCCCATCACCTGGGACAACACCTTCTTCGAGATCCTCTTCGGCTACGAGTGGGAGCTGTTCAAGAGCCCGGCCGGCGCCAACCAGTGGCGGCCCAAGGACGGTGCCGGCGCCGGCACCGTCCCGGACGCGCACGACGGCTCGAAGACCCACGCCCCGACCATGCTGACCACGGACCTCTCGCTGCGGTTCGACCCGGTCTACGAGCAGATCTCCCGGCGCTTCCTGGCCGACCCCGCGCAGTTCGCGGACGCCTTCGCGCGGGCCTGGTTCAAGCTCACCCACCGCGACATGGGTCCGGTCGTGCGCTACCTCGGCCCCGAGGTCCCGTCGGAGACCCTGCTGTGGCAGGACCCGCTGCCCGCCGCCACGCACGCCACGGTCGACGCCGCCGACATCGCCGCCCTCAAGCAGCAGGTGCTGGCCTCCGGCCTGTCCGTCTCCCAGCTGGTCTCCACCGCCTGGGCCTCGGCCTCCTCCTTCCGCGGCAGCGACATGCGCGGCGGCGCCAACGGCGCCCGCGTCCGGCTGCAGCCGCAGAGCGGCTGGGAGGTCAACGAGCCCGACGAGCTGGCGACGGTGCTGCGCACCCTGGAGGGGGTGCGGGAGTCGTTCAACGCCGGGCGGACCGACGGCAAGGCGATCTCGCTCGCGGACCTGATCGTGCTCGCGGGTGCGGCGGGTGTCGAGAAGGCCGCCACCGACGCCGGCTTCCCGGTCGAGGTACCGTTCACGCCGGGCCGGGTGGACGCCTCCCAGGAGGAGACCGACGTCGAGTCCTTCGCGGCGCTGGAGCCGACCGCCGACGGGTTCCGCAACTACCTCGGCAAGGGCAACCGCCTGCCGGCCGAGTACCTGCTGCTGGACCGGGCCAACCTGCTGACCCTGAGCGCCCCGGAGCTGACCGTCCTGGTCGGCGGCCTGCGCGTGCTGGGCGCCAACCACCAGCAGTCCTCGCTGGGCGTCCTGACCCGCACCCCCGGGCGGCTGACCAACGACTTCTTCGTCAACCTGCTCGACCTGGGCACGACGTGGAAGGCGACCTCCGCGGACGCGAACACCTTCGAGGGCCGGGACGCCGCCACCGGTGAGGTCCGCTGGACCGGCACCCGGGCCGACCTGGTGTTCGGCTCCAACTCGGAGCTGCGCGCGCTCGCCGAGGTCTACGCGAGCGACGACGCCAAGGAGAAGTTCGTGACGGACTTCGTCGCGGCCTGGACCAAGGTGTCCGAGCTGGACCGCTTCGACCTGAGCTGACCGCCGGCCGGCTGAGGACCGCCGTGGCCCCGCCCCCCCCCGGGGGGCCCGGGGCCCGCGCGGGGCATCAGGGGTGTGCGGCCACCTGTGGGTGGGGCCCCCCCAGCTGGGGCACATACAGGGTGCCGGGCCCACGGC
>NZ_JBHVWC010000056.1:31286-73859 GCF_042882445.1 Kitasatospora sp. NPDC058218
CCCTCTGCCCCCCGCCGGGCGGGTGCCCCCCGCCGCCCCCCCGCCCCCGGGGGGGCGGCGGGGCCACGGCGCTGTCATCAGGGGTTGAGCGTCCACTTCTGGTTGCCGCCCCCTGTGCAGGTCCAGATCCGGGTGGCCGTGCCATCGGCCGGACTGCCGCCCGCGACGTCCAGGCACTTGTTCGCCGGCACGGTGACCAGGTCGTGGGTGGCCGCGTTGTACGACCAGCGCTGGGCGCCGGTGCCGTTGCAGTCCCACAGCTGCACCTTGGTGCCGTCGGCGGTGCCCCCGGCGTTGACGTCCAGGCACTTGCCGAGGGCGCGCACCGTGCCGTCCGAGCCGACCGCCCACCGCTGGGCGGCGGTCCCGTTGCAGGTGTAGAGCTGGACCTGGGTGCCGTTGGCGGTGCCCGCGGCGGCCACGTCCAGGCACTTGCCGGCCAGCCCGGTCAGGGTGCCGCCCGTGGGCGTGGCACCGGAGGTCACCCGGACGTAGTCCACGACCAGCTGCTGGGGGAACGCGGTGCCGGCGTCGGGGTCGCCGGGCCAGTAGCCGCCGACGGCCAGGTTGAGGATGAGGAAGAACGGCTTGTTGAACGCCCAGCTCCGGCCGCCGAGGTCGGCCGGGGTGCGGCGCTGGTACACCGTGCCGTCCACGGACCAGGTGACCGAGTCGGGTGCCCAGTCGACGGCGAAGGTGTGGAAGGCGTCCGCGAAGGCCTGCCCGGCGGGGAGGCTGTAGCCGGCGCCGATGCCGCCGCTGCCGGAGTAGCCGGGACCGTGGATCGTCCCGTGCACCGTGCCGGGTTCGAACCCGACGTTCTCCATGACGTCGATCTCGCCGCTGTTCGGCCAGCCGACCTGGCCGATGTCGTTACCCAGCATCCAGAAGGCCGGCCACATGCCCTGGCCGCGCGGGACCTTCATCCGGGTCTCGACGTGCCCGTAGGCCTGGGCGAACCGGCCCGAGGTGTTCAGCCGGGCCGAGGTGTACTGACAGGTGCCGTACCAGCACTGGTGGTTGGCCGGGTTCTCGCGCCGCGCCGTGATCACCAGGTGCCCCTGGCCGTCCAGCGCGGCGTTGGCGTTGCCGGCGGTGTAGTACTGGCGCTCGTGGTTGTTGACGTTGTCTCCGGTCTCGGTCTGCCACCGGCCGGCGTCGACGGCCGCCCCGGCGGGACCGTCGAAGTTGTCCTCGAAGTTCACTGCTTGAAGAGGCACCGGAGCCGCCGAGACCGGGGCGGGGCCCCAGCCGATGGCCGCGACCAGGGCCAACAGGACGCCGAACGTGGTGGCCAGGGAGCGTCGTTGGACAGACGAGGGCATACGCAACCGCCTTGGGAGGGAGAGGTCGTGGGAGTGCCCGGCCGGGACCTTTCTTCACGAAGTGAACTCCCATGACGGAATCCTGTCAATCACTTGAACGGAGCGCGCGGACCGACCCGGGCGGCGCGAGCCCGGGGCGACCCGCCGCCGCGGTGGCTCCTGCCCGAGTGGCCGCGCGTCAGCGGGCGGGGTACTGCGCGCGGTAGAGGTCCAGAACGGCCTCCGGGTAGAGCGAGGGCATCTGCGTGAGGTGGCCGTTGCGGCGGTCCACGATCAGGTAACCGGCCCCCACGTTCGCCAGCGGAGCCGGATCGGCGAAGACCTGGAAGACCAGCCAGCCGAGCTCGAACTCCTGGAGCGCGACGTCCACCGCGGAGCCGGGACCGCCCCGCACGAGGTACGCCCGGGCCAGTTCGCGGGCCCGGGCCTCGTCCACCGGTTCACCGGGGGGCAGGGGCGCCGGAGGAACCGGATCGCAGCGGGTCGGGCGGCGGCCCTCGACCAGGGCGATCAGCGCGCCGTCGAAGGAGTCGGCGACCTTCCACAGATCGCCCCAGAACAGGTACACGGCCCCCACGAGGTCCATCGCGAGCCGTCCACGCCCCAGGTCGTACTCGCCGACGGGCCACAGCTCCGGCCCGAACCTCTCCCGGTACGCGTCCAGGCTCCGGCCCGCGTGACGCCCGACGTCCGGGTCGATCCGAAACGGCATCCGGGCCATGTCCGCGCCCGGCCCGTACTGGTGGACGACCATGCCGCCGAACTCCCGCAGTGCGGCCGTCACGGGGGCCGGCACGTACCCGCCCGGGCCCGTCCATCCGGTCAGCCAGCCCCGCACCTCGTGCTCGGGCACGCGGACGCCCTCGTACCAGCCGGCCGCCGCGAGGGCCTCGGCGACGGCAGCGGGGAAGCGGGCCGTCATGCCGGAAGCACCTCCTCCACGACCCGGACGCCGAGCGCGTCGAGCGCGGGCGCGCAGGACGAACAGGGCGGGATCGGGCGCTCGTGCACCGGATCGCCCCACTCGCGCAACAGCCTGCCCGCGATCACCGCCCCGGACAGCAGGAGGCTCATGCGGTCCAGGATCCGGGCGGGCCCGGGGTCGTGGACGCCGTCGGCGGTGAGCGAGGCCTGCGCCTCGGCCGCGATCCCGGAGAGCAGGACGACCTCCGGACAGCGCCCGTGGAACGCCGAGCGCATCGCGGGGTCGACGCGGTCCAGCAGGAACCGCACGGCCGGGTGCGCGGTCGTCGCGGCGGAGTGCACGCTGGACGCCGTCACCTGTCCGGAGCCGGGTCGGACCAGCGTGGCGGCGACACCGGGCGATATGTCCTCGTCGAACATGAGGGGGTATCAACTCATCTCGTGGTCATGGTCGTACACGGCAGGGGGCAGGCGTCGGCACCCTTGCGAACCGGCCGCCCGCACCCCACCTCATCATGACCCGGGGCTCCGACGGACCGCCTCGGAGGTCCGGCGGATCGGGTGCTCCTGACGCCACCGGGGCGGCATCCGGCCGCCGGTGGCCGGCGTCCGCTCCACCGGGCGACCGCACCGGCCCGGGACGCGGTGCGGCCGTCTCAGCGGTGGTTGACGATGACGAAGATCCCCCAGCCGATCGCCGCGAGCACCACCGCGAAGCACAGACCGGCCACCGCGTAGCCGACCGGTCCGGCGGTCGGCCGCCCCGCCGCCGCCGCCGCGCCCGCGGGTTCGACCGTCCGGGCCGGCGGGTTGAGGGCGCGCAGACCGACGGCGAACAGGGCCGGCAGGCCGGCTCCGGCGAGGAGGCCGACCACGACGATCCGCCACAGCGCGTCCAGGTTGACCCAGGAGTTCACGAGGCCGCCTCGTTGGCGTCCGGCGTCGGGACCACCGAACCGGTCCAGGCGGCGTTGACGTTCTCCGGTGTCACGGCCGGGTGCCGGGAGGCGGCGAAGAAGGCGATCGAGGCCAGCACCAGCACGATGAAGATCACCACGACGCCGACCGTCCCGCCGATCCCGTGCGCGGCCCAGTAGGCCGCGGCGCCGACGACCGCCGAGGCCGGCAGGGTGAACAGCCAGGCCACCGCCATCCGGCGGGCGATGTTCCAGCGCACCACGGCGCCCTTCTTGCCGACCCCGGCACCCACGATCGACCCGGTGGCCACATGGGTGGTGGAGAGCGAGTAGCCGAAGTCGGTGGAGGAGAGGATCACCGCGGCCGAGGCCGACTCGCTGGCCATGCCCTGCGGTGACTCGATCTCCATGAGCCCCTTGCCCAGCGTCCGGATGACCCGCCAGCCGCCGAGGTAGGTGCCCAGGGCGATCGCCAACGCGCAGGAGGTGATCACCCACGTCGGCGCCTGGGCCCCGGACTTCAGGGTGCCGTTGGCGATCAGGGCCAGCGTGATGACGCCCATGGTCTTCTGCGCGTCGTTGGTGCCGTGCGCGAGCGAGACCATCGAGGCCGAGCCGATCTGACCGATCCGGAAGCCGTGATCGCGCGGGCGTTCGGGAACCCCCCGGGTGAAGCGGTAGACCAGGTAGGTGCCGACCACGGCGACCGTGCCGGCGATGAACGGCGACAGGGTGGCGGGCACGATCACCTTGGAGACCAGGCCCTGCCACTTGACCGCGGAGGCACCGGCCGCCGCCATCGTGGCCCCGACCACGCCGCCGATGAGCGCGTGCGAGGAACTGGAGGGGATGCCGAGGTACCAGGTGGTCAGGTTCCACAGGATGCTGCCGGCCAGGCCGGCGAAGACCACCACCAGGGTCACGTCGGCGCTGTCGACCAGGCCGCTCGCGATGGTCGCCGCGACGGCGGTCGACAGGAAGGCGCCGACCAGGTTGAGCACCGCCGAGAGGGCGACCGCGACGCGCGGTCGGAGAGCCTCGGTGACGATCGACGTGGCCATGGCGTTGCCGGTGTCATGGAATCCGTTGGTGAAGTCGAAGCCCAGCGCGGTGGCGACCACCAGTGCCAGGACCGCGTCGTTGCCGGTCACGGGCCCAACCTAGCCGCCGGGCCCAGCTGCGCCGTCCTGCGACTCCCCGGCGCGCCAGGAATTCGGGACGGCCGTCCGATCGGACCAACAGTGCGGTCCTGAGCGCCACCTCGCCTCTCGACCGGAGGCCGACCGGGCCTTTCGGCCATCTCCCTCGACGGCTCGGCCATCCCACCGGTGCGGATTGCACGGCGGGTCGGCGCGCGGTCATGGTGGTCGTACACGAGCGTGCCGGCCGGGTGGGGGACGATGACGTTCACGGAGTTCGACACGGCGGAGCTGCCCCGGGAACAGCGCTTCGACTGGTGGCGCGAGGTGGTCGGCCGGGGCGAGGCGCCCACCCGGATCACCGGTGACCGGGCCTCGGACTTCACCGGGAGCGTCGGGTCCCTGGAGTTGGGGCTGCTCCAACTGTCGACGATCACCTTCCCCGCGCTGCACTCCGAGCGCTCGGCGGAGCAGATCCGCCGCGGGGACCCGGAGACCTACGAGCTCGCCCTGGTCCTCGACGGGGTCCTGGAGATCTCCCAGCTGCGCAACGAAGCCCGGCTGTCCGCCGGGGACTTCGCCATCTGGTCGACGTCGCGGCCCTATCACGGCAGGGCCGCGGGCAGCTCCGGCACCGGCGCCGCGCGGGCCGTCGTACTGCACCTGCCCAAGGCGCTGGTGCCCGTCCCCGAGGCCGAACTGGACCAGTTGCTCGCCCGCGCCCTGCCGGCCGGGAACGGCATGGGTCGGATCCTCGCCGACCACCTGGTCTCGGTGGCCCGGGAGGCGCCCGGGCTGGACGAGGCGGACCGGAGGCGGCTGGGCGTCACGAGTCTCGACCTGGCCTCGGGGCTGCTCGCCTCCCGGGCCGCCGCGCAACGGTGTCTTCCCGCGGAGACGCGGCACCGGATGCTGCTCTCCCGGATCGACCTCTTCGTCCGGTCCCAGCTGGCCGACCCCGGGCTCGACCCCGGCGCCATCGCGGGCCACCACCACATCTCCGTCCGGCTCCTGCACCAACTCTTCCGGGGCCGGGGCGAGACGGTGTCCGCCGTGATCCGCCGGCTCCGGCTGGAGCGGTGCCGTACGGACCTCGCCGACCCGCGACTGCAGGCCGTCCCCGTGCACGCCATCGGCGCGCGGTGGGGTCTGGCCGGCCCGGACCGGTTCAGCCGCTCGTTCCGCGCCGCCTACGGCGTCCCGCCCGGCGAGTACCGCCGGGCGACCCTGGGCCCGGGCCGCCGGGGCTCCGCGACGACCGGTCCGGCCGATCCTGCCGGGCGCGCGACGCCGGACAGGGCCTGAGCCCCGACGGGCCCGCCGACACCGGGGCGGCCCGACCGTGAGGTGCCGGAAGGGGGCACCTTCGCGCAGGCAATGACAAGCCTTCCTGCGCTGTGGGCCGATGACGGCCGCCCCGGCGATGGACAGACTGGCCGGTACCCGAAGGGTCCCGCGCACTCGTCCTCCGCCGCGGCAGTCACGGGGGTCTGCCGCGCCGGAGGACGAGGCGGCGGCTCGACGCACACCCGGCCGGGTCGGTGACGGCTCGACGCCTGCCGGGGTCGGCGGTGGCTACGGCTCCGCGTCGAGTTCGATCGCCGCCGCGCGCAGCGCGGTGGCCACGCGGGCGACGGGATCGGCCAACGGGCCCGGCAGTCGGGCCAGTTGCGGGGGTGTTCCGGCCAGCCGCTCGATCGAGGCGATCTGCCGGGAGACCACCGACCGGGTGTGGCCGAGTTGGCCGGCCGCAGCCGTGAACGTGCCCTGTTCGGCGACGGCCCGCAGGACGCGCAGTGCGGTGAGTGGCACCTCGGTGACGTCCATGACGTCCATGACGTCCACGCGTACCACCCGTGCGCGGCGTTCGCCGGATGCGTGGTCGTGGTGGCCCTCCCAGCCGGGTCAGGACGCGCTGCCCACCCCCTGGCCCGACCGCGCGCGCCCCCGCTCCCCCGCCCCCCGCCCCCCCGCCCCGTCGTCCCGTCGTCCCGGCGGTCAGAGCGACCGGGCGCCCTCCCGCGGCGCGCACGGGCCGCGCAACGGCTGTGTCCGGCTGAGCACGAGATTGGTGGTGGTGCTCCCGAACTGGGCCAGTGCGTCGACGATCTCCTCCAGGTGGCCCATCGACGTGGTCGCCACCCTCAGGACGTAGCAGTCGTCCCCCGTGGTGCGCACGCACTCCAGGATCTCCGAGCGCTCCCCGAGGAGCCGGCGCAGCGGCTCGTGCCTCGTCCCCGGGTACTTCAGCCGGATCACCGCCAGTACGGGGAACCCGGTGCGTTCCAGGTCCACCTCGGCCCGGTAGCCCGTGATCACCTCGGCCGCCTCCAGTCGCCGCACCCGCTCCGTCGTCGCCGACGCGCTCAGGTTCACCCGCCGTGCCAGCTCCGTGAAGGCGATCCGGCCGTCCCGTTGGAGTTCGGCGAGGATCGCCCAGTCGGTCGCGTCAAGAGTCTCGGTCATCCGGCCAGATTACCGGCGGATCCACGGGCGAACCGCCTGCGAACAGGCAGGAATCCCTTCTGACGGCCCGTACGGCCTGGCTAGGCTCGACGGTATGAAGATCGGAGTCAACGTCCCCAACTTCGGCCCCGGCACGGACCCCGGGGTCCTGCGGAGCTGGGCCCGGACCGTGGAGGATCTGGGCTTCGACCTGCTGATGCTCTCGGACCACATCGCCATCACGCCCGACGTCGCCGAGCGCTATCCCGCGCCCTTCTACGAGCCCTTCACCACCCTGTCCTGGCTGGCCGGATTCACCACCCGGGTCCGCCTCGGCACCACCGTCCTCATCGCTCCCTACCGGCACCCGCTGGTCACCGCCCGGATGGCGGCCAACCTGAACGAGCTGAGCGACGGCCGGCTGGTCCTCGGCGTGGGAGTGGGGTGGGCGCGGCAGGAGTTCGCCGCCCTCGGGATCCCGTTCGAACAACGCGGCCGACTGACCGATGCCCATCTGCGGGACGTCCGGGCCGCCTGGGCGGACACCGCCGCCTACGGACACCGCAGGATCCCGGTGTGGGTCGGCGGCAACAGCGACGCCGGGATCCGCCGGGCCGTGCGCCTCGGGGAGGCCTGGCACCCGCTGCGCTGCACCATGCCCTGGCTGCGCGAGGCCGCCGGCCGGCTGAAGGCGGCCGCGGACGGGCAAGGGCTCCCCGCGCCCGCCCTGGCCCCGCGGATCGCCCTGCGGCTCACCGCGGCGCCCGTCGACGGACCGCGGCGGCTCGCCGGCGAGGGCACGCTCGACCAGGTCCTCGACGACCTGGACCAGCTGCGGCAGTTGGGCGCCGACACCGTCGTCCTCGACCCCTACCACGGCGACCCGCGCGAGACCTGCCGTCCGCACACCGGGCGGCAGGCCCTCGCCACGGTGGCCGCGCACCTCCTCCCACCCCGCACCCGCACCGGAACGGAGCAGTCTTGACATCCTCCCCGTGCTAAAGCGCGGGGATTCCGGTCGCGCCTGCGGCACGGGGCTTGCGCCCGGTGCGGCCGGCGTTCCGGTGGGTTCCTGTTTCAACGGGCCGTGCCCGGCGTGGGATCGCCACACCGGGTCCTACCGGCCCTCCGCAGGCGTTTAGCCTGTCCGCCCGCCCGGCGGCCAGGATGTTCCGAGCAGCATTGAGGTCACGATCGTGAGAGGTACCGCACGCGCCGCACGTCCACATGCGGACGTTCAACGGCTTGGGTCCGTCCGGGACCCCGCAGGCGGAGCACACCTGCGACGTTGGTTCGTACCGGCCGATCACGCCGACGTGCCTGCCGTACCGGGCGGCTTTCTCCTCGAGCAGTCGGCGGAAGGTGGACCATCCGGCGTCGTGGACGGACTTGGCCAGGCGGGTTCGGGCCAGGCCGCGCACGTTCAGGTCTTCCAGGTAGATCGCTTGGTTTTCGCGGATCAGCCTGGTCGTCTGCTTGTGCAGCCAGTCCATGCGGGTGTCGGCCACCTTGGCGTGCGCCCTGGCCACTTTTCGCCGGGCCTTCGCCCGGTTCTTGCTCCCCTTCGCTTTCCGGGACAGCGCCCGCTGCGCGGCCTTGAGCTTCTTCTCCGCCTTCCGCAGAAAGCGCGGGTTGTCGATCACCGTGCCGTCGGAGCAGACGGCGTAGATGCTCAGGCCGAGGTCGATGCCCACCTCGGTGTCCAGGGTGGCCAGGTGCTGCGGTTCGACGTCCACCACGAACGAGGCGAAGTACCGGCCGGACGGGTCCAGCACGATCGTCACCGACGACGGATCGGCCGGCAGCGCCCGCGACCACTTCACCCGCACGTCACCGATCCTGGCAAGGTTCAACTTGCCATTGGACCGCAGGCGGAACCCGTTGCGAGAGAACCGCAACGACTGCCGGTTGTCCTTCCGCGACTTGAACACCGGAAGGCCCACCGGGCGACCGGACCGCTTACCCGACACGCTGTCGAAGAAGTTCCGGTAGGCCGTGTCCAGGTCACGGATGGACGACTGCAACGCGTCCACCGACACCGACCCCAGCCACGACCGGGCGTCCGTCTTCTTCGCATCGGTGATCACCGCCTTGGCCAGCGCCCCGGTCGGGATCCTCGACCGGTCCGCCTTCCACGCCGCCTTCCGCAGGGTGAGCGCATCGTTGTACACCACCCGCGCGCACCCGAACGTACGGGCCAGCGCCTGCCGCTGACCCACCGTCGGACAGATGCGATAGGAGTACCTGAGACGCACAGGATCAACCTACCGGCAGGCACTGACAACGACCTGCGGCCACCCGCACGGCGGTCCGCCTCGACGGCGAAACACCGCCCCCCGACCTGCTCCGCAGGCGGTCCGTTTCTCCCCCGCAAGCGGGGGCGCCCCCACCCCCGGCCAACCGGGGGTATCCACGGAGGTCCCCGATGACCGCACCCGAGGACCACACCCTGCTGCGACGGGCCGTCGCGCTCGCGGCCGAGGCACGGGCGGGCGGCAACCCGCCGTTCGGTTCGCTGCTCGCGGGACCGGACGGCACGGTCCTGGCCGAGGAGCGCAACACGACCCTCACCGACCGGGACATCACCGCGCACCCGGAGCTGAAGCTGGCCAGGTGGGCCGCGAGGGAGCTGGACGCCGCCACGGCGGCGGGCACCACGCTGTACACCAGCTGCCAGCCGTGCGGGATGTGCGAGGCCGTCATCCAGCAGGCGGGGCTGCGGCGGGTGGTGTTCGCCCTGTCCAACGAGCAGCTCCTGGAGATCAGGCCGGGCAGCGGCCGCCCGCCCGTACCGCAGGACGGCCCCGCGCTGCTCGACGAGGTACGGCCCGTGGTCGAGGCCTGGTACCGCTGACCGTCCGGCGCGCCGGGCGGCCCGGTGGCGAGCAGGCGGGGTGTCGCGCGGGCGGTGGCACTGGCACAGTGGTTCCGTCGATCGCGTCGGGGGGCCGGGATGGCGGAGCTGTGGGTGGGTCGGGGGCAGGGCAACGGGACGGTGGAGCCGTCCTTCCCCGCCGGTGTTCGGACCGTGCTGCTGACCGTGGCGGGCAGACCCGGGCGGTCGCTGACGCTGCGGGTCTCCCGGCCCTCGGCCTCCTCCCCGACGGAGGTGGTCTTCGACGGCGGGGGCGGCACCCTGCTGATCCCGCCGCAGTGGCGCCCGGCCTTCGCCGAGTTGTCGGTGCGCCACCGCGGCGAGTGGACGCTGCGACTGCGGGAGGCGGCCGACGACCAGCCGCGCGACGCCGTGCCCGGCCCGCCCGTCGACGAGCAGTTCGACACCTTCCGCGTCCCGGACGACGCCCGTACGGGCCAGGGGGAGGGCTCGGCGGAGTTCTCGCGACCGCGGCGCGGCCGGGCGGCGGTGCTGGAGTTCGGCTTCGACGAGCTCGTCGAGCGCCGCCGGGTCGCCCTGCGGATCGAAGGCCCGCGCGGCGACCGCCGGACCGACTTCCACCTCGTCACCGCGGTGTCCCCGCAGCGCATGCTGGTGTGGCACGACGAGGACACCGCGAACCTGCCGAAGCTGCGGGTCCGGGTCGATGCCCAGGGACCCTGGTGGGCGCGGCTGCTCGAACCCGACCAGGTGCCACGGCTGACGGAACGGGCCGAGGGCGAGGGCAATGACGTCCTGCGCCACGACGGGCCGCCCGCGCTCCTGTCGTTCAGTCTGCCCCGGGACAACGATCATCTACTGGTGGGCAGTTGGGGCGGAGCGCTGCGCGGTGTGAGCCTGCGGAGGTCGCCCCACGGCGAGCGCACCGGCACCGACCTGATCGGGGCCGGCGAGGGGCCGGAGCTGATCGACGTCCGCAGCGCCGGCCGCTGGGAGGCGCGGGTGCACCCCCTGGCCGACGCCCGCGGCTTTGCCGGCACGGTGACCGGGCGCGGCCCCGAGGTGCTGCGGTGGACCGGCCGGAGAGGACGCCTGCGCCTGGCGAACCTGGCGGCGAGCGACGCCAGGGGATCGATCACCGTCGACTCCCTGACGGAGGATCTGCGCAGGATCGGCTTCAACTCCGCGTTTCCGAAGGACGACACGCCCACGCTCCTCGACGAACCGCTCACCCCGGGCTGCCTGATCCGGGTGTCGGACACCTCGTTCGCCGGCTGGCGACTGCAGGCCGACTGAAGGAGGCACTCCGCCGCCTGCCACTCCTCTCCTATAGGTCGTTATGATTTGCCTAAAGCTATTAGGCAAATACATAATCGCTTCTGTCGAACGAGAGGATCGGGCATGGGACGCGTAGGGCTGACCACCGAGCGCCTGACCCGGGCGGGCGCGGAGCTGGCCGACGAGGTCGGCTTCGAGCAGGTGACCGTCTCGGCGCTGGCCAGGCGGTTCGACGTCAAGGTCGCGAGCCTGTACTCGCACGTGAAGAGCTCCCAGGACCTCAAGACCAGGATCGCCCTGCTCGCCCTGGAGGAGCTCGCCGACCGGGGCGCCGACGCGCTGGCCGGGCGGGCGGGCAAGGACGCCCTGATCGCCCTGGCGGACGTCTACCGCGACTACGCGCGGCAGCACCCCGGCCGCTACGCCGCGACCAAGCTCCCGCTCACCCCGGAGGCGGCGGCCGGCAGCGCCGGCGGCCGGCACGCGGAGATGACACGGGCGATCCTGCGCGGCTACGACCTCACGGAACCGGACCAGACCCACGCCGTCCGCCTGCTGGGGAGCGTCTTCCACGGCTACGTCAGCCTGGAACTGGCCGGGAGCTTCAGTCACAGCGCCCCCGACTCCCAGGCGTCCTGGACCCGGGTCCTGGACGCCCTCGACGCCCTGCTGCGGAACTGGCCCGCCCCCTGACCGGGCCCCACTCGGACGAAGGCCCCGGCCCGCGTCGGCCTCGGCTCGCGTCCGCCCCGGCTCGCGTCGGCCCCGGCCGACCGGCCCGTCGCCGGGGTACGAGGCCTCCGTCACCCCTGAACCACAAGGTAGAAGCACATGCACACCACCCCCCGCCCCTGGATCACCACGCCCGTCACCGCGGAGCTGCTGCGCGGCGCCCTGGACCTGGAGCGGACCGAACACGGTCTGCTGCCGCACCGGCTGCCCGCCCGGGCCCGTGCCCAGAACACCGACGGACAGCTGGCCATGGCCGAGGCCCAGCCCTCGGGCGTGCGGCTGGCCTTCCGCACCCGCGCCACCGCGGTCGAGCTGGACACCCTGCCCACCAAACGGGTCTACGTGGGCGCCCCGCCCCGCCCTGACGGCGTGTACGACCTGCTCGTCGACGGACTCCTGGTCGGACAGGCCCGGGTGGCCGGCGGCAACACCCTGACCATCGACATGAGCACCGGATCCGCGCAGGTCGGGCCGGGCCCCGTCGGCACCGCCCGCTTCCCCGCCCTGCCCGAGGGCGTCAAGGACGTCGAAATCTGGCTGCCGCACAACGAGACCACCGAGCTGGTGGCCCTGCGCACCGACGCCCCCGTGCGGCCCGCACCGGACCGGGGCCGCAGGACCTGGCTGCACCACGGGAGTTCGATCAGCCACGGCTCCGACACCGCGAGCCCCACCACGACCTGGCCGGCGCTCGCCGCCGCGCTCGGCGGCGTGGAGCTGATCAATCTGGGCCTGGGCGGCAGCGCCCTGCTCGACCCGTTCACCGCCCGGACCCTGCGCGACACACCCGCCGACCTGATCAGCGTCAAGATCGGCATCAACCTCGTCAACACCGACCTGATGCGCCTGCGCGCGTTCACCCCGGCCGTCCACGGGTTCCTCGACACCATCCGCGAGGGGCATCCCGACACGCCGCTGCTCGTCGTCTCGTCCATCCTGTGCCCCATCCACGAGGACACCCCCGGCCCCAGCGCCCCTGACCTCGCCGCCCTCGGCGCCGGGCAGCTGAGGTTCCGGGCGACCGGCGATCCGGCGGACCGGACGAGCGGGAAACTCACCCTGCGCGTCATCCGGGAGGAGCTGGCCCGCATCGTGCGGCAGCGGGCCGCCGAGGACCCGAACCTGCACCACCTGGACGGCCGCGAGCTCTACGGGGAGGCCGACTTCGCCGAGCTGCCGCTGCCCGACCGGCTCCACCCGGACACCGCCGCGCACCGCCGCATCGGCGAGCGCTTCGCCACCCTGGCCTTCGCCCCCGGCCGCCCGTTCGCCGCCCGGCCCGCGCACTCCCGGGCCGGGTGACCGCGGCACCCGCCGACGAGCCGCCCCCGCTCCCGCTCCCGGGGCCGGACCACGGGAACCGCCGCCCGGCCCCGTGAGGAGCCGGACGGCGGAAGGACCAGGTGTGCCGGACGGCGGCCGGCCCGCGACCCGCCGCCGGCCCACGACCGGCAGGGCGCGCCCCCGCAGCGCCCGCTGCTCGGGTGCCCCGCGGCCCGGTCGGCACCGGACCCGGCGGCCCCGCTGCGCAGCGGAGTGCTCAGCCGCCGCTCTTGCGACGGAAGTTGCGCTTGCCGCCGACCGCGCCGTGGGCGCCGTGGATCTTCGAGTCGGCGTTCGGCCCACCGGCCGAGCTACCGGCCTTGGTGCCCTGCTTGCGCTCCAGCGCGGCAAGGAAGCGGGCCTTGACGTCGTCCTGCGCGGCGGGCGCCGCAGCGGCCTGGTCGGCCTCCGGGCTCGCGGGGTTCTGCGGGTTCTCGGGCTTCTCGGACGACGTTGATTCGCTGCTCATACAGGACCTCCTGGAATCGTGATGCCGGTTGACGGCTTCACGCACACCTTGTCACGTCCGACGACCCCTCCCGCACCGGTGGTACCCGTTGCACCCGGTCGGAGCCCGCACACCACCCCCGGGCAGGGCGTGCCACGGTCCGCCCGATCGTGCGCGACCGGCGGCGACCGGGGGCGGAAACCAGGTGCACGGGACGCGGTGCACCAGGACGACCCGGCGGGGACGTTCGCCGCGACGTACCGTGCCGACGGCTGTCGCGGTTACGGACACGGCCTGCCTCGACTGCTGCCCACGCTCGCGGAGCAGCCGCAGAGTTGGCGCAACGCGGCGGGGGAACCCTTCGGCGGTGAGGGCGGTCTCGGCAACGGGGCGCCGAGGGGGCCCGGGTGCGCCTGTCAGCGGTGTGCGGTCAGGTGGGCGAGGGTCTGCTCGGCGCTGTCGGGGGCGAAGGCGCCGGCGATGCCTTCGGCCGCGCCCTCGGCGGCTTCGGCGGCGCGGGGCAGCATGACGCTCTCGTAGGCGGTGACGGCGGCGTCGACGGTGGGGCTGTCGAGGACGGCGCGGGCGAGGTCGGCGCCGTCGAGCATGGCGAGGTTGGCGCCCCTGCCGGAGAAGGGGGACATCAGGTGGGCGGCGTCGCCGAGGAGGGTGACGCCGGGGGTGTGGGGCCAGATGTGCGGAACGGGCAGGGCGTACAGGGGCCGGTTCACGTAGCCGGTGTCGGTGTCGCTGACGTAGCCGAGCAGGTCTCCGCTCCAGCCGGTGAACTCCGCGAGGAGGGCGGCGCGTACGGCGCCGGGGTCGGTCAGGTCGACGCCGGCCCGCCGGTACCACGCCTCGTCGGTGCGCAGCCCGGCGTAGACGCGGATGTGTCCGCCGCTGTTGCGCTGGGCGATGAAGCCCCGGTTGTCGTCGAGGGCCATCAGGGTGCCGTTGCCGGTGAGGGCGGCGAGCCGGGGGTGGCGGGAGTCGGCGTCGTCGAGGCCGGTCTCGACGAAGGTGACGCCGGTGTAGCCGGGCCTGGCGTCCGAGAGGAGCCCGCGGACCGTGGACCAGGCGCCGTCGGCGCCGATCAGGAGGTCGGTCTCGGCGGTCGCGCCGTTGCCGAAGTGCAGGCGGTGGGTGCCGTCGCCGAGCGGCTCGGCCCGCTCCAGTCGGTGCCCCCAGCGCACGGTGCCGGGGGCGAGGGAGTCCAGCAGGAGGTCGCGCAGTCGGCCCCGGTCGATCTCGGGGTTGCCCTCGGTCGTGGCGGTCTCCGGCGGGCCCGCGTCGAGGAGGACCTCTCCGGCGCGGCTGACCAGGCGCAGCTGTCCGCCCTCGGGGCGGGCCAGCGGGAGGAAGGCGTCCAGCAGAGCGGCCTCGGCCAGGGCGTGCCGGCCGGCGTCGGGGTGCAGGTCGAGGGTGCCGCCCTGGTTGCGGGCCGTGCGGGAGGAGTCCAGGTCGTAGACGGTGACGGGGACGTCGTGGAGCTGGAGGATGCGGGCGCAGGTCAGACCGCCGGGACCGGCGCCGACGATCACGATGCGGGGCGTGCTGGTGGACATGGGAGGGGCCTTCCTGTGGGCGGGCTCGGGGCAAGGGTCGGGGCGGACGGCGGGACCCGCTCCGGCCGTCGACGGACGGGCGAACGGACGGACCGGAGGAGCGGGGCCGGGAAGCCGGGTCGGGGCTGGGGCTCGCCGACCGCTCCACCACAAAAACACACCGACCCAAAAAGTGCAACGACACAACTTTTTGCCTCGAACACCTTCCTGTACGATGCCGTCATGGACGCCACCGTCGGACGCCGCGAACGCAAGAAGGCCGCCACCCGCCAGGCCCTCGCGGACGCCGCCCTGAACCTCTTCCTCGAACACGGCTACGACCGGGTGACCATCCGCGACGTCGCCGAGGCCGCGGACGTGTCGACCACGACGCTGCTCAAGCACTTCCCCAGCAAGGAGGCCCTGGTCTTCGACCAGGACACCGACCGCGAGGCCGGCCTCGTCGCGGCCGTGCGCGACCGCGCGCCGGACCGGTCCGTCCCCCGGGCGCTGTGCGAGTACGTCAAGCGCGCCCACCTGCACGCCCCGGGCGCCGCCCCCCGGTTCGGCGCCTTCGCGGACCTCGTCCGGACCACCCCCGCCCTGGACGAGTACGCGCACCGGATGTGGACGCGGCACCAGGTCGCCCTCGCCCGCGCTGTCGCCCGGGCGACCGGCGCCGAGGACGACGACCCGCGCTGCGCCGCGCTGGCCCGGTTCGCCCTCGAAGCCTCGTCCCTCGCCCGTGGCTCCGACGACCCGGCGCGGGCCCTCGACGCCGCCTTCGACCTCCTCGAACACGGCTGGAGCGCCGGCTAGGACCACCCGGCCGGCGCCCGGCCGACACCCGGCCCGCCCGGTCAGGCGTCCACGGGCCGCCAGGCCGGACCGTCCCCGTCCTGGCGGACGTGCCCGAACACCACGTCGGCGAAGTGGACGCCGAAGCCGATCGTGTCGGGCTCCGCCAGCTCGGCGACGAGGCGGCGGCGATGGTCGGCGGTCCGCGCCGGGTCGTGGTCGAAGCCCGAGGACCAGTCGGGGTGGTCGATCTGGATCGGCGAGTGCACGGCGTCGCCGAAGGCGATCAGCCGCCGCCCGCCCCCGGTGATGACGTACTCGGCGTGCCCGACGGTGTGGCCGGGGGTGATCCGCACGCGCACGCCGGGGAAGACCTCCTCCCCGTCCGTGACCGTGCGGACGCGCCGCGCCAGGGCCGCGACCTGCTCGGTCATGCCCTGCTCCACCAGGAGGTCCCGCCGGTCCCACTCCGGCTCGGAGACGAGGTAGGCGGCGCGGGAGAACACCGGCCGGTCACCGCCGGGAGCGGGGAGGCAGGCCCAGCCGAGGTGGTCGGCGTGGAGGTGGGTGAAGGCCACCGCTTCGATGTCCTCGGGGCTGCGCCCGAGCTCGGCCAGGCTGTCCGCGAGCGCTCCGCCGTGGATCGTGGCGAGCGGCCCGGCCGGCGCCTCGTGCGCCTGCGGGCCGAAGCCCGCGTCGATCAGCAGCGCCCGGTCACCGTGCTCCACCAGCAGCGCGCCGACGCTCCCCACGAGGTGACCGGCGGCGTCCAGGTACTCCGGGTGCGCGGCCCAGACCTCGTCCGTGGAGTCCCGCAACAGGTCCAGCGGCCGGAGCCGCACATCGCCGTCCGGCACGTACGACACCTTCACGTCGCCCAGCCGTATCGAGCGGATCCCCGCCGGCCGGCGCAGTCGTCCGCCCTGAGCCACCGTCACATCAGCCATGGGTTCTCTCCCCTGCTTCGTCGTCAGGCCGTCGCGGCGTTTCCCGCGGCGACGGCGCAACCATATGCATCAAGTTCGAATCATTCAAGCTGCAATTATGTTGGCTTGACGGATTTGCTAGGGTGGCGGCATGACGACGTCACCCGAGCCGCAGGCCATCGCCGAGCGACAGCTGTGCGGCCTGGTGAACGGGCTGGCCCAGCGGATCGGCGAGCACGTGCGCCAGCGCGCCGCCACCCTGGGACTCACCGCCCCCCAGGCGACGGCGCTGCGGGAGATGAGCGGGCCGATGACCATGCGGGAGCTCGCCGAGCGCATGAGCTGCGAACCCTCCAACACCACCTTCGTCGTCGACAAGCTGGAGAAGCAGAGCCTGGTCGAGCGGCACTCGCACCCCACCGACCGCCGCGCCAAGCACCTCGTCCTCACGACCGAGGGCAGCGCACTGCGCGAACGCCTCCTCGAACTCCTCGCCGTGGACTCCCCGTTGTCCGGCCTCACCCCGCAGGAGAAGCAGCTCCTGCACGGCCTGCTGGAGCAGGCCATCACCACTTCGTAGACCGGACGGCAGCCCCGCGGACCGCCGCGCCCCGGGCGGACCGGCCGTTGCCGCCCGCCCCCCGAGGCCCGTTCAGCCGATGGCGGCGAACCGCTCCAGCAGCCCGTCCAGCGCACGCTCGCCGAACAACTGCTCCAGGCTCGCGGCGGACTCGGCCGCCGAGGCCGCACTGCGCGGGAACAGCGCCTCCTCGTAGCTCCGCAGGGCGGCCTCGGCGTCGCCCGGGTGGGCGGCGACGGCCAGGCCAAGCTCGGCCCCGTCCAGCATCGCGAGGTTGGCGCCCTCCCCCGCGAAGGGGGACATCAGGTGCGCGGCGTCGCCCAGCAGCGTCACCCCGGGGGTCCGGTCCCAGCGGTGGCCGACCGGCAGGGCGTGGATGCGTCGCCCGACCAGCGCGCCGTCGGCCTCGGCCACCAGGGCGCGCAGGCTCTCGTGCCAGCCGCCGAAGTGCGCCAGGACGGTTTCCTTCGCGGCGGCGGCGTCGGCGAAGTCGATGCCGTCCAGCCAGTCCTCGGCGACCTTGAGGGCGGTGTAGACGTGCAGGCTGCCGTCGCCCTCCCGGTGGGCGAGGAAGCCGTTGCCCTCCCCCAGGGAGAAGAAGAAGCCCCCGCCGACCAGGGCCGCCGCGCCCCGGTGACGGGTGTCGGCGTCGTGCAGGTCCGCCTCGACGAAGGAGACGCCGGTGTAGGCGGGCGTCGCCGCGGAGAGCAGCGGGCGGATCCGGGACCAGGCGCCGTCCGCGCCGACCAGCAGGTCGGTCGTGACGGCCGAACCGTCCGCGAACCGCACCTCGTGGCGGCCGTCGCCGAGCGGGCGGGCGCCGGACGCCTTCCGCCCCCAGTGGACCGTGCCGGGCGCGAGCGAGTCGAGCAGCAGGTCGCGCAGCCGGCCGCGGTCCACCTCGGGGCGGTCCCCGCTGCCGTCGTCCTCCTCGGTCAGGCGGACGGTGCCGTCCGGACCGACGATCCGCAGCGCCTGACCGCCCGGGTGGACGAGGTCGAGGAACCGGTCGTGCAGGCCCGCCGTGCGCAGGGCGCGCCGACCCGTGTCGCCGTGGATGTCGAGCATGCCGCCCTGGGTGCGCGCCGCCCGGGAGGGCTCCAGGTCGAAGACGGTCGCGGCGATGCCGTGCACCTGCAGGACGCGGGCCAGGGTCAGGCCGCCGAGGCCGGCGCCGACGATGGCGATGGGGTGGTGGGTGGTGGTCATGGCGGACTCCTTGCGGTGGCCTGGGACGAGGGGACTGGTCGTGCACCCTCCCCCACCACGCTAACGAACATGTTCGTCAGGAACAAGGTCTTGACGAACATGTTCGTCGATGCCCCGCGCCAAGCCAGGGCGAACTTGTTCGTCGCGAACGCGATCGTTAGGCTCGGACGCGTGACCTCGCGCTCCCCCGCCCCCCGCAGCCGCCGTGAGCGGCCCGCCAAGCCCGCACTCACCTACGAGGGCATCGTCGACACGGCCGTCCGGGTCATGCGGGCCGAGGGCCTCCAGCGCGTCACCATGCGCCGCCTCGCCCAGGAGCTAGACACCGGCCCCGCCTCGCTGTACGTCTACGTGGCCAACACCGCCGAGCTGCACGCGGCGATCCTGGAGGAGCTGCTGGGCGCCGTCGACCTCGGCCCGGCCGGCACGCCCGGCGACTGGCGCGAACGGCTCGCCGCCGTCCTCGGCTCGTACACCCGGGTCCTGTTCCAGCACCCCAGCCTGGCGCACTCGGCCCTGCTGGCCCGCCCCTCGGGGCCGAACTACCTCGCCCTCGTCGAGGCCGTCCTCGCCCTCCTGCACGAAGGGGACGTCCCCGACGGCCAGGCCGCCTGGGGCGTCGACGTCCTCCTCCAGGTGGCCACCGCGATCGCCGCCGAACAGGCCGGCCGCGACCACGACGCCCGCGCCGAGGACGAGCACGGCGCCCTGGCCGCCGCACTCCGGGCGACCACGCCCGAGAGCCACCCGCGGATCACCGCGCTCGGCGCGGACCTCCTCTCCGGCACGCCCGAACAGCGCCTCGCCTGGATCCTGCGCACCGTCATCAACGGCACCCTGGTCACCCCTCGCCCCGAGGCCTGACCCCTCGCGGCGGCCCGGCCGGGCCGACCCGCGCAGGTCTCCGGAGCCCGACTCCTCGTGGCGCAGCCGGCAGCCACTCGCCACGACGGGCCGGCGGGGAAGGAAGCTTGGCCGTACGACATCCGACGGCGGGCCGCCCGGGCGACGGCGGCAGGACGCGGCGGACCGGTCAGGGGCGGCCGATGTCGCGCGTGAGCTCCAGACCCAGCACCCGGTCCAGGGCCGCGAAGGTCTCGAAGCGGGCGCCGTCCGCGAACCCGTTCGCCGCCCGGACGCGGTGCAGCAGGGCGAGTACGGCCGGGGTGTCGAGGTCCCCGGTGAACGCGGCCGCGGCCTGCCGTCGGATCTCGTCCGGGACGGGTTTCGAGGGCGTCCAGGCCCAGTCGGCGACCTGTCGGCGCCAGTCCCGCAGGGTGGCGGCCGCCTCGTCCAGCTCGCGCGATCCCGTCCCGGCCGGGTCGCGGTACGAACGGGCGAGCAGGGCCAGGCGCAGGGCCGCGGCGTCGACGCTGCCGCAGCCGAGGCCCGCCGCGACGTCGCCGCCCGGATCCGGTCCGGCGGGGCCCACCGCGAGCCGGACGCCCTCCACGGCGCCGGACCCGTCGGCGCCGGCCGCCAGGACCTGGACGTCCGGCGGGCCGCCCAGCGCCTCGGCCAGGTCGCCGGGGGCGACCGCGGCGACGACGGCGACGTGGGGATGGATGCCGAGAGCCGCAGCGGCGCGCTCGAAGACGGCGCCCCGCTCCGCGACGGCGTGGTCCGGCAGGACGAGGACCCGCACCACCTGGAGACCCTCGATCTCCGCGACCCGTTGCAGGACGTCACCGATCAGCGCGGCCCGCAGGTCCCCCACCCCGGTCCGACCACCGGCGCAGGACAGCCGGACGCCGACCCGGAGCAGCATCCGGCGCCCGGGCGGGACCTCGGCGCTCCGGCCGGTGCGGGCGTCGTACACGCTCAGCGCGGGCTGCCGGCTGCCCGCCCCCGGCCGGGCGACCGCCTCCGGCCGCAGCGCCGGCCGGTCACCGAAAGCGGCCGCACCGCTCACCGTGCCCGTAGGGATGCCCTGTTCGTCCGCCACTCGGCCCCACCTCCTCGGCGAGGCCATCCTCCTCCCCCGGCCACGGCACCGCCACCGGCCACGGCGCTGCCACCGGCCGTGTCGCGGACGGGCGGACGGGCAGGCAGGCGGGCGGGCGGGCGGGCGGGGTCAGTCCGCCACGGCCCGGGCGTCCGCTCCGAAGGCCCGCTCGGCGGCGGTCATCACCCAGAGCGGGAACTGCTCCACGGGTATCGCCGGTGAGGCGGGGAACCCCGGGCGGATCGACGCCTCGGGGAAGAAGGCGACCTGGCAGCGGCGGCACAACCACCCGGCCTGCCACACCCGGGCGTGCAGCTGCCGACGCGTCGTCTCCTCGGGCGACGAGGGGGCGGGCGCAGCCTGGCGGCGGCCACGCTTCACGACCTCCACGATCGTGGCGATCGCCAGCAGGATCAGCGGGAGGAGGAAGGGACCCGCCAGGTAGCCGACCCGGTAGGCCGGGTCGTAGCCGGCGAGGTCCTCGCGGTCGCGCACCAGCGAGAGGACCCCGAGCACGCCGAGGATCGCCGCCAGGGCGGACAACGAGATCGCGGCCCCGCTCAGGCCTCCCTCCTCCGCCGGCCGTGGCTCGGGCGGCGGTGACAGCAGCGCACGCATCGGCTCGGAGAGCGGCTGGGTGGTGTCCGCGAGGGCTTGCGACACCGCGACCGACTGGTCCGGCGCGGCGCACTGCGGGCAGGTGGCACTCATGGTTGCGGTTCGCTCCTGAAGCGGGACATGTGCGTGAACGGTGAACGCGTAGTACAGCACAGGGGGCTGACACCCCGTAGTGCCGGGCCCGCCGACCGGTTCTGCGGCCGCCGGTCCGCAGCTGCCGGCCGACTCGAACACCCCTCCTGGGGTGGGCCCATGACGCGCGGACTCCGAGCCCCGGAGCCCGTTCCAGGGGCGCTGGTCAAACCGGCACCGGCCGGCCGAGCGCCGCTCCCTGGCCGGGGGCACCGCCCTGCCCGCCCTCTGGGCCCCTGTCCGCCCTCCAGCCAGGCCGGGAGCGGGGCGCCCCCGGGTGGTGGGGGCGGCCCAACCCCCCCCGCCCCGCCGCCCCCGAGGGCGGCCGGGCGCAGCAGCGCGCCCCCTCGGGGAGGGGGGAGAAGTAACTGCCCTTCGAGACGGGCACGCAGCCCGGCCGGAACGCGGTCTGCTTCTCGTTGTAGAGCATCCGGACCAGGTACTTGTCGCCCTTGCGGTACAGGTCCCACTGGATGTTCGCGCCCATCGGGGCCACCGTCGCGCCGCGCCAGGCGTTGCTCGCGTACGTGTAGGGGGACGCCTCGGTGGCCTGCGCCGTGCTGCCGGGCAGCTGCATCAGCGCGGCGAGCGGGATGATCTCCTCGGCGTGGGTGAAGCGCAGTTCGGCGCCCAGGCGGCCCGTTCCCGCTCGCCGGTCCTCGACCTTGCGGAACAGGTCGTCGAGGAGCACCCCGGCCATCTTGTAGGTGATGTCCCGGCCGGCGAAGCCCGGGCCCTTGCTGTAGAACTCCTCGGCGTTGTCGAGGTAGCCGAACCAGGCGGCCTCGTCCGGGCCGATGTAGCGGCCCAGGTGCCAGTCGCCCTCGTCCGTGAGGTCGGCGGTGACGCTGTACAGGTTGAAGACGGCCTGCGCCGCGTCCACCTCGTTCCCCGCGAAGGGGTAGCCGCCGGCCGCGAGACGGGCGACGAACTGCTTGGTGAAGATCCGCTCCAGGACGTGCCGGGCCGCCTCGTGGCTGCGCGGCTGGTCCCGGACCGCGGCCAGGGTGGCGGCCAGCCGCGGGTCCTTCTTGACGTAGTCGGTGTAGTCCTTGTTCACGGCGGACTTGTGGAAGTAGAGCAGGTCCGTGTCGGTCCTGGCCGGGTCGACGGCCTTCGCCAGCGACGGGTCCCCGTCCAGCAGGCCCTTGGTGAACTCCGTCCCCGAGTCGACCGCCCGCGGCTGGCCCGAGCTGACCACGTCGATCCGGTCCGGGCCCGCCGGGTCGTCGGCGCCGGCGGCGATCCGGTGGAAGAGGCCGGGCAGCCGCTGCTCCATCCGCTCGGCCGTGTCCTGCAGCGCGCGCCGGCCCTGACCGGTCAGGGCTCCGTAGCCCACCTTCGCGTTGGCGTCGAGCAGCTCCCGCACGTCGGGGCCGAACCTCCTGCCCAGCCGGGTCAGCTCACCCTCGTCGGCGGCCTGCTGCCAGAGCTTGAGCAGGAGGTCCCCGTCCTCGCTGTCGCTGAGCGCGCGGGCGCCGTGCCGGGAGACGGTCTGGGTGAAGACCGCCGTGTAGCCGGCCGGCGCCTGCTGCAGGCTCCGGACGCTCTGCAGCGGGCGGTAGGGCGCCTTGGTGGTGGCGCCCGCCGGGGTGGTGAAGGCCTGGCCGTCGTGCGCCTGGGCGGGAACGGCGACCGCCACGGACAGCAGCGCGGAGGCGGTCAGTGCCACGGTGGCGGTAAGGGTGCGTCGCATGAGGAGTCCAGGGAGTCACTCGGAGTCGGAGAGCCGGGCCGATCCCACTCGATCCGCGTGGCCGCCGGGCATCCTGGACATGGCAGCCCAGTGCACAGGCAGGCAACTCGCCGCTGCCCGGAAGGCCGGCGGGCCGCACGGGCGGGGTGCGCGACGGCTCCCCGCCGGGCCGCGCGCCGCCTGCTGTGGCGGGTGCGGCGGCCGCGCGAGTACGGTTCACCACGTGTCCAGTTCTCCCCCGGGACGACACCCGGACCGTCGGACGGCAGCGGCCGGGCCCAGGTGAACGGGCTGCTGCTGGCCGTCGACCCGACGAGCGGGGACTCCCTGCTCGCCGCCTTCGGCGCGCTGGCCGTCCTGGTGGTGGTCTTCGCCGAGTCGGGGCTGCTGGTGGTGGGCTTCTTCCTCCCCGGTGACACCCTGCTGCTGCCCGCCGGGGTGCTCTGCGCCACCGGCAGCCGCACCGGGCCCCACCTGTCGCTCTGGCAGGTGATGGTGTGCGCCGCGGTGGGGGCGGTGGCCGGGGCCCAGGTGGGTTTCCTGCTCGGCCGGCACGGGGGGCGGCCGGTCCTGGCCCGCACCCGCAGCGGACGCCTGAAGTCGGCGGCGGCCCGGGGGGAGGCACTGCTGCGCCGCTACGGCTACCGGAAGGCGATCGTCCTGGGCCGCTTCGTGCCGCTGGTCCGGACGGTGCTCAGCCCGGTCGCCGGCATGTTGGACGTGCCCACCCGCACCTTCACCGTCTGGCAGGTCGTCGGTGGCGTGCTCTGGTCGCAGAGCCTGGTGCTGATGGGGTACTGGCTGGGCGCCGCCGTCCCGGGGATCGAGCACTACCTGTGGCTGCTGGTGGGCGGCGTCGTGGTGCTGTCGCTCCTGCCACTGCTGCTGCGCCGCCGCAAGGGGCCGGACCCCCGCTGACGGCCTGCGCCGACCGGCCCCGGGCGGGCCACGTGTGGCACGATCCCGGCATGCCGCTGATCATCGACCCGGACCGGGAAGAGCCGGAGCACGGAATGGGCGCATAGCCGATCCGGCGCCTCCGGGAGTACGTCCTGGCCGCTCACGACGGCCGCCTGCGGCCCGGCCCGTTGCGGGATCACCTTCTTCTCTGGTGCGGGACCCGCCGACGGCTGCCCTGATCCGCAGCCCGCCCGTGGCGCCGGAGCGGGGAGGTGCCGCCCGGCGGGGCAGCGGTCACGGGAGCGGTGACTCCCCCGTCAGCACGGGGGCCGGTCGGCCCCACCGCTCCCGGTGGGGCCCTTCTTCGGTCCGGACCTAGGCCGCCTGGGCGCAGTCGAGGTGTCCCCAGCCGTCCGGGTTCTTGGCGATCGGTTCGCCGACGGCGTAGGAGCGGCCGCAGCGGCAGGAGCCGGGGAACTTGGCCTTGGTGCGGCCTCCGCCCGCCTTGGCGCCGGCCCGGGCGCCGGTCTTGCCGGCAGCCGCGGGACCGGCCCGGCGGGTGCGGGTCGGCGGCGCCGCGTCGGCGCGGGGAGCGGTCAGGACCGCGTCGAAGGAGGTGCCGCCCGCAGGCTGCTGGGCCACCGCCGCGTCGCTCGCCGCCCGGTCGGCGACGGCGTTCAGCGGGTCGCCGTCGACCTGGTGGGCGGCGACGTGGACGAACTCGACGTCGCGCCCGGCCAGCAGCGCGTCGATCGCCACGATCAGGTCCTTGTTCGCGACCGGCGTCCCGGCGGCGGTCTTCCAGCCCTTCCTGCGCCAGCCGGGCAGCCACTGGGTGACCGCCTTCATCGCGTACTGGGAGTCCATCCGGACCTCCAGCGGCACGCCGGGCTCGACCGCGCCCAACAACTCCTTCAGCGCGGTCAGTTCGGCGACGTTGTTGGTCGCGCGGCCGAGCGGCCCGGCCTCCCAGCGCCCCGGCCGGCCGTCGGCGTCGGCGATGACCCAGGCCCAGGCGGCCGGGCCGGGGTTGCCCTTCGAGGCGCCGTCACAGGCGCCGATGATGCGTTCTGCCATGCAGCGATCATGCCAGTGCCCTGCGGGTCCGCGCACATACCGGGCGGGGCGGCGGCGCAGCCGCTGCCCCGCCCGGGCCCCATCGCGGGCCCGGCCGGGCAGCGACCGGTGGCCGGGGCCGGCGACTCAGGAGACGACGACCGTGGTCCGCCACGGGACGACCCAGGGCGGGCAGACGGCGCCGCGGTCCGCCACGCACCGCCCGGTCGCCGTGACGGTGCTCGTCCCGACGGCCGCCGCCACGAAGGTCGCCTGCGCGTCGCCGTTCGGGGAGGCGCTGCCCGAGATCGCGGACAGGACCGAGGGCGAGCCGGCGGCCGGCACGCTCCACAGCCACGTCACGGTGTAGTCGCGGAAGCCGGCGAGATCGACCTGGACGAGGTCGCCGGTGTGCGCCTGTACCGTCCCGCCGTTGGCCGTACCCGAGATGACCACCACGGCGTTCGCGGCCACGACCCGCGGGCCCGGAGCGGCTGCGGCGGGTGAGACGGGGGCGACGGCGCCGGCCAGGGCCAGCGCCACGGCGGGGACGGTCAGCAATCTCTTGGTACTCATGGCACTCCCGGTGCTCGAAGATGCGGGCCTCCCGTCTACGCCGTCCCGGTGGCCCTGGCAAGAGCGCGTCCGGATCGGCGAGTTGACGCATCGACAGACCGGGCGCGGGGAGGGCCCCGCCGGCCATCGCAGGGCCGACCGCCGCGGGGCCGGGCGGTCAGCCGACCGGAATGCCCGGGTTGACGAGGCCCCGGCCACCGGTGACCGTGTTGTCGGCGGTGACGGTGGTCGGGCAGGAGCCCGGGGCGTAGGCGGTGACGTCGATCGCGTACCGGGTCGGGCCGGTGGCGCCGCTCAGGTCGGAGCGGTTGTTGCGGAAGACCGTGCCGCAACCCCAGCCGGCCGCCTGGGAGTGGGTCTGGAAGCCGTCGTTGCGCGTCCGCACGCCCGAGTTGTTCTCCACGACGTAGTCGTTGCCCTTCACGTCGACCCAGGAGTCGTCGTAGTTGACGTCGGTCAGCCCGTTGCCGTCGAAGGTGTTGCCGGAGACCAGGCCCCCGGTGGTGCCCTCCTTGAGATCGATGTTCTCCCCGCCGATGTCGGGGCCGATGACGTTGTTCAGGATCCGGACGTGGTCGCTGTGGTCGGTGAGCGTGTTGGCCGTGCCCACGTAGACCCCCTCGCCCTTGCCGTCGTGGGCGGAGCCGGTGTCGCCCGCACCCGACAGCCGGACAGGACGGGCGGCGACCGACGGACGGACGGACGGGACGACCTTGATCCGATGGACGGTTGACGGATGGTCACACGGGGTAGTTGTCCGGCCACCACCCGCATCCGACCCAAGGGGCAACAGCATGGCCGACCAGGCCGACCTCATCTTCCACGGCGGCGACATCGTGACCGTCGCCGCCGGGCCGGCACCCGAGGCCGTCGCGGTCAAGGACGGGCTCATCGTCTTCGTCGGCGGACTCGACGAAGCGGTCGACGGCTGGAAGGGGCCGCGGACGCGGCTGCGCGACCTGGCGGGACAGGCGCTGCTGCCGGGGTTCGTCGACGCGCACGGGCATCTCGGCGGGATCGGGCTGCAGGCGACCATCGCGAACCTGCTGGCCGCGCCCGACGGCGACGTCACCGACATCCCCTCGCTCCAGGACAGGTTGCGGGCCTGGGCCGAGGGCCCGGTAGGCCGGGACTCCGACTGGATCATCGGATTCGGCTACGACGACGCCATGCTCGCCGAGGGCGTGCACCCCACCCGCGACGAGCTGGACGAGGTCTCCACCACCCGGCCCGTCCTGGCGATCCACCAGTCCTTCCACCTGGGCGCGGTGAACAGCCTGGGGCTGAAGCGGCTGAAGTACGGCGCCGCCACCCCGGACCCCGAGGGCGGGGTCATCCGCCGCCGGGAGCTGGCGGTGCCGCCCTCGTACGGCGAGCCCGACGGGGTGCTGGAGGAGAAGGCGTTCAACCCGGCCTCGGACCTGGCGATGGCCGGCCTGCCCGAGGCGGCGCTGCAGGCGCTGTTCATCAAGGGCGCGGAGTCGGCGGCACGGTTCGGCTTCACCACGGTGCAGGAGGGCGGCACCAGCCTCGTCAACCTCAAGGCCCTGCGGGACACCGCCGCTGCCGTGCCGTTCAAGATCGACGTGGTCGCCTACGTCAAGGCCGACCAGCTCGCGCAGGCCCCGGAGGAGGACCCGATCGGGGCGAGCGCGGAGTACGTCGACGGCGTGCGCGCGGCCGGCGTGAAGCTGGTCCTGGACGGCTCGCCGCAGGGCCGCACCGCCTGGCTCACCGTCCCGTACCTGACCCCGCCGCCCGGAAAGCCCGCGGACTACTGCGGCTACCCCGCCGTCGAGGACGACACCACCGTCCTGAAGCAGATCGAAGCCGCGTACGCCAAGGGCTGGCAGGTCCTGGCACACGTCAACGGGGACGCCGCGATCGACCAGTTCCTCAAGGCCGTCGAGGGCGCCACCGAGCTGGCCGGTCACGCCGACCGGCGGACGGTGGCGATCCACGCGCAGACCGCCCGGCTCGACCAGGTCGAGGACTTCGCCCGGCTGGGCGTCATCCCCTCCTTCTTCTCCATGCACACCTACTACTGGGGCGACTGGTACCGCGGGACCGTCCTCGGGGAGGAGCGGGCGGCGACCATCTCACCGGCCCGCTGGGCGCTGGACCAGGGCCTCGCCTACACCTCCCACCACGACGCCCCGGTGGCTCTGCCCAACTCGATCGCCATCCTCTCCAGCCAGGTCACCCGCCGTAGCCGCACCGAGGGCGTGGTCGTCGGCCCCGAGCAGTGCGTCGACGCCCTGGACGCCGTCCGCTCGATCACCGTCAACGCCGCCCGCCAGTACTTCGAGGAGGACCGCAAGGGCACCATCGAGGTCGGAAAGCTCGCCGACCTGGTGATCCTCAGTGCCAGCCCGCTGGCCGTCGAGGCCGAGGAGATCAAGGACATCACCGTCGTCGAGACCATCAAGGCCGGGCACACCGTCCACCCGGCGCCCGACTGGAAGGCCGGTGCCACGGCCCTTCCCGCCGGCTCCGTCGAGCCCCGGTGGGGGTGCAGCTGCTGACGGTCCGCCGGGCGGCCCCGCCCGACCCGGGCGGGGCCCGGTGCGCCGATGCCGTCACCGGCCCCGCTTCCGGATCTGCCGGGCCCCGGCCTCGTCGGGGTCGTCGTCGGCCTGCCCCAGGTGCCCGTTCAGGCGGTTCAGCATGTCGAACAGCCGCCGCCGCTCCTCACGGGAGAGCGGGGCGAGCACCTCGTCGTCGGTGGCGGCCAGGTCGGAGTTGATCCGGGACGCCGCCACCCGCCCCTGGGCGGTGAGGTCGACGTGCACGCGCCGGCGGTCGGCCGGTGAGCGGGTGCAGGTGACGTACCCCGCGGCGAGCAGGTCGTCGATCACCTTGATCATGTCGCTGGGGCCGATGTCCAGCCGGGCGGCCAGTTCGCCCTTCGCCTGGCCGCCCTCCTCCTCCAGTGCGCAGAGCACCATCACGTGCCAGAGCCGGAGCCCTTGACGCTCCGCCTGGTTCGCGAGCCGCCGGCGGGCGGCCTGGCCGGTGCGGGACATGAGGAAGCTGCTCAGCGTCAACAGCCCCGGTGCGGTGGGATTCATCGGGTCAGCCAATCTTCACCGGGCCGCGGGCCCGGGCGGGAGCCGTTACACATGCGGGGACCGAGCTGCTCCCCCACATCGGCGAGGAAGCGCGCCACCTCCCGGTCGGACGGGCACATCAGCGCGCCCTCGACCACGACCAGCGTCGGCCCTGACTCTTCGGGCAGCGCGTCGCCTCGGTCCGGGTCGGTGATCGAAGCGGCGTGCAGCCGCACCGCACTGTCCGGCAGCAGGCGGTCGGCATGGGCGCGGCCGTAGAGCGGCGTGAGGAGGGTCTTGGCGACGCCGGCCGGCCCATGGCTCGAAGGGTCGTTCAACATAAGGTTAGCCTCGCCTAATAAGCAAAGTGGCGTCAAGAAGTGCTGCCAAGGAGAGACACCACGCCCCCTGGGGCGGTTCGCCGCGCCTGACCCGGGCACGCGGGGAGTCGGCGGAGCGCACACGGCAACCGACCCGAGTCGACTGGACCCATTAGCCAGGCAAGCCTCACCTAATGTTCACTCCCACCCCACCGTCAACCCGTCGAACGGCGCAATTCACCGCCCAACCCACACGCCTGATGCCTCATCACGCACCTCCCGATCGGAGGGTCGGTCACCCCCGAACCCCGCCCGACCAGGCCTCAAGATGCCTGCTCGGCACGCCCGAACCCCCGCCGACCCCGCCTCGGAGCCCCGCCGCACGGCCGCCGCCGGTCGCACCGGGCCCACCCCCACCCTGGCCACCCCTCGAAAACATGGTTAGGCTAGCCTTACCGAACTGTTGTGCTCCGCCCACTCGCCCGACCTGCCCGCCCCCGGAGATCTCACATGCCGACTTCCCCCGCGGACGCCCCCGCTCCGCCCGCCACCGACGCGGGCGTCCGGACCTCCACCGCCCCGGACCGCCCCGCAGCCGTCGAGACCGCGGACTTCGAAGGCCGCGTCGCGCTCGTCACCGGCGCGGCCCAGGGCATCGGCGCCGCGGTCGCCCGCCTGCTCACCGAGCGCGGGGCTCGCGTCGTGGCCACCGACCGGCGGGCCGACCGCCCCGGTCTCGCCCGCCTGGACGTCACCGATGCCGCCGCCGTCGAGGCCGAGGTCGAGCGCGTGGAGCGCACCGTCGGCCCGATCGACATCCTGGTCAACGTCGCCGGAATCCTCCGCCCGGCCCTCGCCCTGGAGACCACCGACGAGAACTGGGCGGCCACCTTCGCCGTCAACACCGACGGGGTGTTCCACACCTGTCGGGCGGTCGGGCGCCGGATGGCCGGGCGCGGCGCCGGCAGCATCGTCACGGTCGGCTCCAACGCCGCCGGGGTGCCGCGCACCACGATGGCCGCCTACGCGGCCTCCAAGGCCGCCACCGCGATGTTCGTCCGCTGCCTCGGCCTGGAACTGGCCCGCTCGGGCGTCCGCTGCAACCTGGTCTCCCCCGGCTCCACCGACACCGAGATGCAGCGCTCCCTGTGGCGCGACCCCTCCGCCGAACAGCGCGTCATCGACGGCGACCCGGCCAGCTACCGGGTGGGGATCCCCCTCGGACGGATCGCCGACCCCGAGGACATCGCCGAGGCCGTGGTGTTCCTGGCCGGCGACCGGGCCCGGCACATCACCATGCAGGACCTCTACGTCGACGGCGGCGCCACCCTCCGCGCCTGATCCACCGGTCGGACGACCACCGGGCACACCGACCCGCCCCCCAGAACGGAGCAGCATGACCACAGTGAACGAGACCGGCGGCACGACCGCGGCCCACCGCGTGGGCGGTGCGCTGCTGGCCGCCTACCGCCCCGGCCCCGACCGGGCCTTCTTCGCCGGCCCGAGACGGACACTGCTCGCCACGGGCAGCCGGGTGGCCGTCACCGACCCCGCCGAGGCCACCCGGCTGCTCCGCGAGGCGCGCACCGCGGAGCGGCCCGACCCGCTCGTGGTCGGCGCCGTGCCCTTCGCCCCCGGCCGCCCCGCCGCGCTCTTCATACCCGCCGAGACCCGGTGGGCCCAGCCGGTCCACGACGATCCGCTGCTGCGGCTCGCCCCCGAACCGCAGACCGGGCCGGTCTGGACCAGCCGTCCCGTCCCCGCCCCCGAGGGGTACCGCGAGGCCGTCGCCGACGCCGTCCGGATCCTCGGCGAGGACCAGGAGCTCAGCAAGGTCGTCCTCGCCCGGACCCTGGAGCTGTCCGCCCCCGGCGGCGCCGATCTCCCGGCCATGCTCCGCCGGCTGATCCACCGTGACCCGCACGGCTACACCTTCGCCGTCCCCGGCGAGGGCAGCGCCACCCTGGTCGGCGCCAGCCCCGAGCTGCTGGTCTCCCGGCGCGGCACCGCCGTCACCTCCAACCCGCTGGCCGGCTCGGCCGCGCGCAGCGACGACCCGGTCGAGGACCGGCGGCGCGCCGCCGCCCTGCTGGAGTCGCCGAAGGACCTCGCGGAGCACGCCTTCGTCGTGGACGCCGTCCGGCGTGCGCTCGAACCCCACTGCCACGACCTGGTCGTGCCCGAGCGGCCGTCGGTGATCCGCACCGCCGCGATGTGGCACCTGTCCACGGTCGTCACCGGCACCCTGCGCGACCCCGCCACCAGCGCGCTCGACCTCGCTCTCGCCCTGCACCCCACACCGGCCGTCTGCGGGACACCGACGGACCGGGCCCGCGCGCTGATCGGTACCCTGGAACCCTTCGACCGCGGGTTCTACACCGGCGTGGTCGGCTGGGGGGACGCCTACGGCGACGGCGAATGGGTCATCACGCTGCGCTGTGCGGAGGCCGACGGGGACGATCTGCGGCTGTTCGCCGGCGCCGGCGTGGTCGCGGCCTCGGTGCCGGAGCACGAACTCGCCGAGACCACCGCGAAGTTCCGCACCTTTCTCCACGCTGTTGGACTGGGAGACGCCAAATGACCGACTGGCCCGAGGAGTTCGCCCGGCGCTACCGGGCGGCCGGCTACTGGACCGACGAGCGGCTCGACCACATGATCCGCCGGCACGCCGCCGAACGGCCCGAGCGGATCGCGGTGGTCGACGGCGCCCGGCGCTGGAGCTACGCCGAACTCGACCGGCGGGCCGACCGGTTGGCCACCGGACTGCTCGCCCGGGGCATCCGGCGGGGCGAGCGGATCGTCCTCCAGCTCCCCAACGTCGCCGAGTTCTACGAGGTGTTCATCGGCGCGCTGCGGGCCGGGGTGGTCCCGGTGATGGCCCTGCCCGCGCACCGGCACGCCGAGATCTCCTACTTCTGCGAGTTCGCCGGGGCCCGGGCGCTGATCGTCGCCGACCGGCACGCCGGCTTCGACCACCGGGAGATGGCCGCCCGGGTCACGGCGGCGGTGCCCGACCTCGCCGAGGTCTTCGTGGTCGGTGATCCGGGCCCCTTCACCTCGCTCGACGAGCTGCGCGCCGACGAGCCCGCACCCGTCCAGGACCCGCCCGCCGCCACCGACCTGGCCTTCCTCCAGCTCTCCGGCGGGAGCACCGGCCTGCCCAAGCTGATCCCCCGCTACCACTTCGACTACCTGTACAGCGTCCGCGAGTCCGCCGCGATCTGCGGGCTGACCGCGGAGACGGTCTACCTCTGCGCGCTGCCCGCCGCGCACAACTTCCCGCTCAGCTCCCCCGGCAGCCTCGGGGTGTTCCACGCCGGCGGCCGGGTGGTCCTGGCCCCCGACCCCAGCCCGGGCACCGCGCTGGCGCTGATCGAGAGCGAGCGGGTCACCCTGACCGGCGTCGTCCCGCCGATCGCCCTCGCCTGGGCCGACGCGGCGCCCGGCGCCGACCGGGACCTCGCCAGCCTGCGGCTGCTCCAGGTGGGCGGCGCCAAGCTCAGCGAGGAGGCCGCCCGACGGCTCGGTCCCGCGCTCGGCTGCGACCTCCAGCAGGTCTTCGGCATGGCCGAGGGGCTGGTCAACTACACCCGGCCGGAGGACTCCGAGGAGACCGTGCTGACGACCCAGGGCCGCCCGATCTCCCCCGCCGACGAGGTACGGGTCGTCGACGACGAGGACCGGGACCTGCCCGACGGCACGACCGGCCACCTGCTCACCCGCGGCCCGTACACCATCCGCGGCTACTGGCGGGCGCCCGAGCACAACGCCGTCGCCTTCACCCCGGACGGCTTCTACCGCACCGGAGACCTGGTCCGCCGGACCGCCACCGGTCACCTGGTGGTCGAGGGCCGGGCCAAGGACCAGATCAACCGGGGCGGCGAGAAGGTCGCCGCCGAGGAGGTCGAGAACGTCCTGCTCGCCCACCCGGCCGTCCACGACGTGTCCGTCATCGCCGTGCCCGACGAGCACCTCGGCGAACGCACCCGGGCCTACGTCATCCTGCGCGCCGACGCACCCCGCCCGCGCGCCGTCGAGCTGAAGGCCTTCGTCCGGGCCCGCGGCCTGGCCGACTACAAGGTGCCCGACCTGGTCGAGTTCGTGACCGAGTTCCCGCAGACCGGAATCGGCAAGGTCAGCAAGAAGGACCTCCGCACCACCGCCCGCTAGCGCGCCACCCCAGAGAGAGCACGCCCAGACACCATGGCACTGCCCACCATCGCCCCGTACGATCCCCCGCGGGCCGACCAGCTCCCCGCGCCCAAGGTCCCGTGGCGGGTCGACCCCGCCCGGGCCGTCCTGCTCGTCCACGACCTGCAGAACTACTTCCTGTCCGCGTTCCCCGCCGAAGGGCCGCCACTGGCCCCCGCCCTCGCCCGGACCGCCCAGGTCCTGGCGTACGCCCGCGGGCACGGAATGCCCGTCGTCTACTCCCACCAGCGCGGCGGCCAGTCCCCCGAGGAACGCGGCCTCCAACTGGACTTCTGGGGCCCCGGACTGCCCGCCGACGCCTGGGCGCAGGCCGTCCCGGACGTCGTCGCCCCGGCCGAGGGCGACACCCTGCTGCTCAAGTGGAAGTACAGCGCCTTCGCCAGGACCGAGCTGGCCGACATCCTGGCCCGGTCCGGCCGCGACCAGCTGGTGCTGGTCGGCGTCTACGCCCACATCGGTGTGCTGATGACGGCCGCCGACGCGTGGAGCCGCGACGTCCAGGCGTTCGTGGTGGCCGACGCCACCGCCGACTTCTCCGCCGAGAAGCACCTGGAGGGCCTGCGCTGGGCCGCCGAGAAGTGCGCCGTCGTCCTGACCACCGACCAGCTGCTGGAGGCCCCGTGACCGCGCCCGAGGAGCCCGGGCGGCTCCACGCCGAGAACGTCACCCTCCGCTACGGCGACCGCGCCATCGCGACCGACCTGTCGATCGGCGTCCCGGACGGCTCCTTCACCGTCATCGTCGGCCCCAACGCCTGCGGAAAGTCCACCCTGCTGCGGGCGTTCGCCCGGCTGCTCAGGCCGGCCGCCGGGCGGGTGCTGCTGGACGGCGAGCAGATCAGCGCCCTGTCCTCGAAGGAACTCGCCCGCCGGCTCGGCCTGCTCCCGCAGAGCTCCACCGCGCCCGACGGCATCACCGTGGCCGACCTGGTCTCCCGCGGGCGCTACCCGCACCAGGGGCTGTTCCGCCAGTGGTCCCGGGAGGACGACCGGGTCGTCGCGGAGTCGATGGCGGCCACCAACGTCGACACGCTCGCCGCCCGCTTCGTCGACGAGCTCTCCGGCGGCCAGCGCCAGCGGGTCTGGCTGGCGATGGCCATCGCCCAGCAGACCCCGCTGCTGCTGCTCGACGAACCGACCACCTTCCTCGACATCGCCCACCAGGTCGAGGTCCTCGACCTGTGCGCCCGGCTGCACGAGGAGCAGAACCGCACCCTCGTCGCCGTGCTCCACGACCTCAACCAGGCCGCCCGCTACGCCAGCCACCTGATCGCCATGCGGGACGGCGCGGTGGTGGCCCAGGGCCCGCCCGGCGAGATCGTCACCGCCGAACTGGTCGAGAAGGTCTTCGACCTGCCGTGCCAGGTGATCGAGGACCCGCAGACCGGCACCCCGCTGGTCGTCCCGATGGCGCCCGGACACCGGTCGAGGAATCGGTGAGCCCCACCGGCAGCAGAACCCTGACGGTCCGGCCGGCGACGGCGGCGGACGCGGCGGCGCTCCTCGCGCTCTCCGAGCCCTCCATGGACTCCGGTGAGCTGCGCCGCCGCCGGGAGGCCGACTACCGCGCGCCGCGGGACCGGTTCCTCCTCGTCGACGGGCCGTCCGGCCCGGACGGCTGCGTGGCGCTGCGCCTGCTCGCCCCCGAGCCGCCGGCCCACCCCGCCCCCGGGCTGCTGCACAACTTCTGCGTCCGCAAGGGCCTGCGGGGCGCGGGCCTCGGCTCGCACCTCCTGGACGCCCTGCTGGACGAGGCCGGCCGCCGCGGGGTGCGGGCCCTCTTCACCGCCAGCACCGGCGGCGGGGCGCTCTTCCGCCGCTACGGCTTCGAGGAGATCCCGGCCGGGCTCGCGCCGCAGGCGTGGGCGCGCGAGTTGGACCCGGCCCGGGGCTCCCGGGTCTACCTCCGGACGCTGGAGGGCTGACGCCGCCTCCCGCCCACAGCAGCAGACCCCGGGTCCGTGATCGGACCCGGGGTCTGCTGCTGTGCCCGCCGACTCCTCAGGAGCGCGCGGCCCGCCACTGGCCGGCGATCAGCCAGACCAGGTAGCAGCCGCCCACCACGCCCGTGAACACGCCCACCGGCAGCTGCGTGGGGGCGAGCAGGCGCTGCGCCGCCAGATCGCTGACGGCCAGCAGGACGGCGCCCAGCAGTGCGGAGCCCACCAGGTTGGGGCCGGTGGCCCGGGTCAGCCTGCGGACGGCCTGCGGGGCGATCAGGGCCACGAACGGGATCGGGCCCGCGGCGGCGGTGGCGGCGGCCGTCAGCGCGACGCCGATCAGCACCAGCCGGATCCGCACCCGTTCGGTGCGCACCCCGAGCGAGGACGCCGCGTCGTCGCCCATCTCCAGCATCCGCAGCGGGCGGCCGAGCAGCACCGCCGCCGGCAGCAGGACGGCCAGCGCGAGCGCCATCGGCCCGCAGTGCTCCCAGCCCCGGGCGTTGAGGCTGCCGGTCAGCCAGACCGCCGCGCTCTGCGCGTCGCTGAACGAGGCCCGGGCGATCAGGTAGGCGTTGAGCGAGGAGAGCAGCGAGCTCACCCCGATGCCGACCAGCACCAGCCGGTACCCCTGGGTGCCGCCGCGCCGGGCCAGCAGGTAGACCAGGGCGGCGGTGACCAGTCCGCCGACCACGGCGCCGAAGGCGACGGTGGCGGCGCTCCCGCCGATCAGCAGGATGACCGCCAGCGCGCCGGTGGCCGAGCCGACCGTGAAGCCGATGACGTCCGGGCTGCCGAGCGGGTTGCGGGCGAGCGTCTGGAAGAGCGCGCCGGCCAGGCCGAGCGCGGCGCCCACCAGCAGGGCGGTCAGCAGCCGCGGCAGCCGCACCTCCCTCACGATGTAGCGGTCCGCCCGGACGCCGCCGCCGGTGAGCACGTCGATCACGTCGGCGACCGGCAGCGGGTAGTCGCCGGCCGTCAACAGCCAGGCGCCGACGCCGAACAGGGCGAGCACCAGCAGGGCGCCGACCACCGTCGCCCGCCGGTGCCAGCGCAGCGAGCGCCCACCGGGAAGGCGCAGGGCGCGCAGCGGGACGGGCGGCCGCGCGGGCGTTCCGTCCGGCACGGCCGCGACCGGGGCGGCGGGCCGGGGGACCGTCAGGGGGCTGTTCATAGGTGGACGATCCTTCGGCCGCGGACGAGGGCGATGAAGAGCGGCGCGCCGATGAAGGCGGTGACCACGCCGGCCTGGAGCTCCGCCGGGTGCAGGAGCACCCGGCCGAGGATGTCCGCCCCGAGCAGCAGCACCGGGGCCAGGACCGCCGAGAGCAGCATGATCCAGCGCTGGTCCGGGCCGCAGACGTGGCGGGCGAGGTGCGGAACGGCCAGGCCGACGAAGGCGATCGGGCCGACCGCCGCGGTGGCCGCGCCGCACAGCAGTGTGACGGCGACCAGGCTGAACGCCCGGGTGCGGGCCGGGTGGGCGCCCAGCGCGTGCCCGGCGTCGTCGCCGAGGGCGAGTGCGTTCAGCGGCCGGCCGAGCAGCAGGGCGAGCACCCCGCCGACCGCCAGGAACGGCAGGACCTGGCCGAGCACCGCGGAGTCGACGCCCGCGAGCGTGCCGACCTGCCAGAACCGGAACCGGTTGAGGGTCAGCGGATCGAGCAGGATCAGGCCGTTGACGAAGGCGGTCAGCACGGCGGTGACGGCGGTTCCGGCCAGTGCGAGGCGCGCGGGTGTCGCCGAGGCCCGGCCGCCTCCGCCGAGGATCTGTACCACCAGGGCGGCGACGGCGGCGCCGGCCAGCGCGAACCAGATGTAGGAGTGGAAGCTCCGCAGGTCGAACAGCGCCGTCCCGGCCGCGACGGCCGCGGCGGCGCCGCCGTTGACGCCCAGCAGTCCGGGGTCGGCCAGCGGGTTGCGGGTGAGCGCCTGCATCATCGCGCCCGCGACACCGAGGGCGGCGCCCACGGCGATGCCGAGCAGTGTGCGCGGGATCCGCGCGTGGTGCACCACGATCCAGTCCTCGGAGGTGGGCTCGTGGTGGAACAGCACGTGCAGCACCTGCCCGGGCGGGATGTAGCGGGCGCCGATCGCGATGCCGGCGAGGGCGAGCACGGCCAGCAGCGCCAGTGCGCCGAGGAGCCAGGCCAGCCGTCGGCCGGTGCCGATCCGCCCGGGCAGGGCGGTCGCGGCCCGGGCCTGGTCCTCCGAGGGATCGGCCTCCGCGGGCTCGACGGCGCTGGACGGGGCGGTGGTCCTCATGCCTGCTCGTGCTCGCCCTCGTGGTGGTCGTGGTTGGCGACGCCGCGCTTCCAGTAGCCGTCGACGTCGATCTGGTGGCGGTCCAGTCCCCGCTCCGCCCGCAGGTGACGGCGGATCGGCTTGAGGGTGTTGGCCTCCCCCGCCACCCAGGCGAAGCCCATGCCGTCGGGCAGGTCGGCCGCACGGATCGCCCGCTCCAGCAGGTCGCCGCTGCCGGCCGGGGCGTCGCCGCGGTGCAGCCAGGTGAGCGTCGCGTCGGTGGCGGTCTCGAAGACCTGCTCGTGCTCGGGCCCGGGCACCTCGGCGAAGGCGATCACCCTGACGCCGGCGGGCAGCATCTCCAGCCAGCGGCCCAGTGCGGGGATCGCGGTCTCCTCGGCCGCCAGCAGGTACCAGTCGTGGACGAAGGGGATCTCCTCCGACCCGCGCGGGCCCAGGACGCCCAGCCGCATACCGGGCTCGGCGGCCTCGGCCCAGCCGGAGCCGATGCCGGTGCCGTGCAGCACCATGTCGATGTCGAGCTCCTGCGCGTCCCGCCGGTAGTGACGGATCGTGTAGTCGCGGGTGATCGGCTCGACCGGCGCGTCCATCCAGGTGTCGTTCTCGACCACCGGCTCGACCGGCAGGTCGGCCCCCTCCTCGGCGAAGCAGAGCTTCACGTGGTCGGTCGGGGCCAGCTCGCAGAAGCCTTCGAGGTCGGGGCCGCCGAAGGTGACCCGCACCGTGCCGGGGGTCACCCGGGTGACCCGCCGGACTTCCAGCAGGCGGTACTTGAGGGGGTGGCGAACGATCCGCATGCGCGGCGGGGCGGTGTCTGTCGTCATCGGTCAGCCCAATCCGGTGGGAGGTGTGCGCAGGCCGGCAGCCGCCGGTGCCGCCCCCCGTTCGACGGGTGACGGCACCGGCACTCACTTTCGATTAGGTTAGCCTAACCTCTCATCTTCAGACCAGTCGCGGAGCCCCGATCCGCAGCTCACCTGCCGCTTCGTCACCCACCAGGCGGCCGCCGTCCAGCCGGACCACCCGGGGCAGCCGGGCGATGGTGGCCGGACGGTGCGCGATCACGATCAGCGTGCAGTCGGCCCGCAGTTCGTCCAGTGCGAGCTCCAGCCGGGCGGCGGTGGCCGGGTCGATGTCGGCCGTCGCCTCGTCCAGGACCAGGACGGCCGGATCCGCCAGCACCGCGCGGACCAGGCCGAGGATCTGCCGCTCGCCCGCCGACAGGTTGCCGCCGCGCAGCCCGACCTCCGCGTCCAGACCGCCCGGCAGCTCGGCGATCCAGGCCCGCAGGCCGAGCTGGTCGACCGTCCGCTCGATGGCCGCCCGGTCCGGGGCGCCCTGGACCAGGGCCAGGTTCTGCGCCACCGTGCCGGTGACCATCCGCACCTCCTGCGGGACCAGGACGATCCGGCGGCGGAGCTCCTCCTCGGGCACGGCCGCGAGGTCGGTGCCGGCGAAGCTGACGGTGCCGGTGTCCGGGTGGTAGAGGCCGCAGAGCAGCTTCGACAGCGTGGTCTTCCCGGAGCCCGTCTCGCCGACGACCCCGGTCCGGCTCCCCTCGGGGAAGTCGAGGCTGATCCCGTGCAGGGTGCGGCCGTCCGCCCGGTAGGCGTACTCGACGCCCTCGCAGCGCAGATCGCCCCGGGCCGGCAGCGCACCGGACGCCGTCCTCAGGCGGGCCGCGGGCGCGGTCGCGGCCAGCAGGTCCAGCAGTCGGGCCAGGCCGGTCCGCGCCGTCTGCACCTCACCGACCAGCTGGGAGAGGTCGGCGAAGGAGTCGAAGAGGTTGCGGCCGGCGACCACGAACACCACCACGGCGCCGATGGTCAGGGTGTCCTCGGTGACCAGCCAGCCGCCGACCAGCAGCAGCACCACGAGGGCCAGGCCCTCGATCAGGCTCACCAGGTCGATCCGGTTCTCCACCCGCAGCGCCCGGCGGGCGGCGTGCACCGCCCGGGTGTTCTCGCCGTCGAAGCGGCGCGTCCACCCGGCCAGGCCGCGCGAGGTCTGAAGGGCCTCACGGGCGGTCAGCGTCTCGGAGAAGGTGGCCGCGACGGTGGCCTCCGCCCCGGCCTTGGCCCCGAACGCCGCACCGGCGTCGCGCTGGAACCACCGGGTGACCAGCAGGGTCAGCGGGACGAAGACGGCCAGCTGGACGAGGAGCAGCAGCCAGGAGTACCCGGCCAGCACCGCCAGGGTGAAGACCAGGGTCGCCACCGAGGCCACCAGGTTGCGCAGGTGGAGCCGGACGAACGCGGCCAGCGCGGCCACCTCGCCGGTGGAGCGCCGCAGCAGCTCGCCGCTGCGGTGCGTCTCCAGGAAGCGCAGCGGCGCGACGGCCAGGTTCTCCACGCACTGCTCGCGCAGGGTGCGGACGACCTGCTCGCCGCCCTTGATCAGCAGCAGTTCGCCGACCCTGGCCAGCACCAGCTGGCCGACCGCGAGCACGGCCAGGAACAGCACGGCCAGGCCGAGGCCCCGGCGGTCGCCGTCGTCCAGCGCGTCGGCGGCGAGGCCGATCAGCGGGGCGACGGCCACCAGCGCGGCGGAGTCGGCGAGGCCGACCAGCAGAGCGACGATCAGCCGGGTGCGGTGCGGGCGCAGGTAGGGGGCCGCCCGGCGCAGCACGCCCCGCTGGTCCGCCTCGTCCCGGAGCAGGGGCTGCTCAGCCATGGGTCGCCTCCGCGCTGGTTGCGGTCATGGCGCTCTCGGGCCTTTCGGTCGGGGCGGAGTCGGTGGGGCCGGACGGGTCGTCCGGTCCGGAGCCGTTCTCGCCGCCCTGGCCGAGCAGCCGCACCGAGCGGTCGGCGGCGTCGAGGACGGCGGAGCGGTGCGAGGCGAAGACCACCGTGCGGCCGGCCGCCCAGGTGCGCAGCCGTTCCAGGACGAGCCGCTCCGTCGTGGTGTCCAGGGCGGAGGTGGAGTCGTCCAGCAGCAGCACCCGGGGGTCGCCGAGCAGGGCGCGGGCGATGGCGAGGCGCTGGACCTGGCCGCCGGACAGGGCGGTGCCGCCCTCGCCCAGTTCGGTCAGGTAGCCCTCGGGCATCGCGGTGAGCTGGTCGTGGATGCCGGCGATCCGACAGGCCTCGTGCAGCGCCGCCTCGTCCAGTTCGCGGCCCAGGCGCAGATTGTCGGCCACGGTGCCGGAGAGCAGGACCGGACGTTGGGAGACGTACGCGATCCGCGCTCGGACCTCGTCCAGCCGGGCCCGGCGCAGGTCGACGCCGCCGTAGGAGACGGTGCCGGAGTCCGGGTCGTCGAGGCGGACGGCCAGGCGCAGCAGCGTGCTCTTGCCGGAGCCGGTGGCGCCTTCCAGGGCCACGAACCCGCCGTCCTCGATCTCCAGGTCGACCGGGCCGAGCACGGTGCGCCCGTCCCGGACGGCGCTGACGCCGGAGAGCACCAGGGCGCCGGAGTCCGGCAGTTCCACGGCGTCCTCGGGGGCGGGTTCGGCGACGACCGGCCGGATGCAGAGCGCCTCGTCGATGCGGGCGGCGGCGACGTCGGCCTGGCCGCGCTCCAGCAGACGGTCCACCAGGACCCGGGTGGCCAGGGTGACGATCGCCATCCAGGAGGTGAAGGCGATCAGCCCGCCGAGGCTGAGCCGGTCGTCGAGGACGGCCAGGCCGCCGACGCCGACGCCGGCGGCGACCGCCAGGCGCGGGACGAACGGCGCCACGGCGGCCCAGCCGGCCTCCACCCGGGCGGCGACCACGGTGCGGTCGGTGACGTCGGCGCTGGCCGTGTGGTGGCGTTCGACCAGCGGGCGGTGGCCGCCGGTGCCGCGCAGTCCGGTGCCGACCTGCAGCAGGTCGGCGACGGCGTCGGCGCGTTCGCCGTGCGCCCGGGCGAGCTCCCCACTGGCGGCGGCGAAGCGCTTGGGGAAGTACAGGTTGACCCAGACCAGGAACGGCAGGGTGGCCAGGGTGACCAGCAGCAGGCTGAGGTCGAGGGCGGCCAGGGCGGGCAGGACGACCACGAAGGTGGTGGCCAGCACCACCCAGATGGCCAGGCCGTGCACCCACTCGCGGACCAGGTCGGTGTCGCGGGTGGCGCGCATGGCGAGGTCGCCGTGCCCGCGCGAGGCGAGCGCGGCGCGGTCCAGTCCGGACAGGTGGCGCAGCAGGCGGCCGCGCAGGTCCGCGCCGACCTTGGAGTCGGCGTACCCGGCCCAGTACTGCCAGCCGTAGAGGCCGACGAACTGGACGAGCGCGGCGCCGGCGGTGGCACCGGACCAGAGCAGCAGGGCCCGGTCGTCGCCGGGCTTGAGCCCGTCGTCCACGGCGTGCTGGACGCACCAGGGCACGGCCAGCAGGGCGATCTGGCGGATCGCCGCCGCCACCATCGCCGCGGCCACGGTGGCCCGGTGGGGCCGCAGGGAGCTCCTCAGCAGGGCGCGCGCCCGACGGCGGCGCTCCGGGGAGAGCGCCCCGGGCGCCAGGTCCTCGTCCGCGAGTTCCTCGGCCGTCAGGCCGTCCCGGGGCCCCGCGGCGGGTTCCGTCTGTCGGTTGCTCACATCGCTCACTCGATCGCTCGCCCGTCTGGTCACTGGGTCGGATACGGGGCCGGGGGACGGCCCGGTGGGCACGTCCCCCGGTGGGGTGGGTCAGGCGCCGGCGGCGGCCGTGCGGGCGACCAGGCCGGCCGGGCGCATATCCGTCCAGTTGGCGTCCACGTAGGCGGTGCAGGCCTCGCGGGTGTCCTCGCCGTGCACGACCGTCCAGCCGGCCGGGATCTCGGCGAAGGCGGGCCAGAGGGAGTGCTGGTTCTCCGCGTTGACGAGCACGAAGTAACGGGCGTCGTCGTCCTCGAACGGGTTGGTGGCGCTCATGTCGTCTCCTTGGGGGGGTGGTGGTCGGTGGACGGGTGGTCAGCCGGAACAGGCCGGCGTGCTCTCGGGCTCCTCGCCGAGCGAGGTGCGGACGAGGCGGTCGACGAGGAACTCGGCGAGCGCCGCCACGGTCGGCCGGGCCAGCAGGTCGGCCAGGCCGAACTCGCCGGCGAACTCCGCCCGGATCCGCTGGAGCAGCGACATCGCGAGCAGCGAGTGGCCACCGAGGTCGAAGAAGTTCTCGTCGATCCCGAGCGCGGGCAGGCCCAGCACGTCGGTGAACGCCGCGTGCACGGCCTTCTCGCTCGGGTACCTGGGTCCGCGCAGCGGTCCCGACGTGGTGAAGTCGGTGGCGCCGGGCGCGGGGAGGGCCTTGCGGTCGAGCTTGCCGTTGACGGTCAGCGGAAGTTCACCGAGCACCACGAACGCCGACGGCACCATGTACTCGGGCAGCCGGGCGGCCAGCATGCGGCGGACCGCGGCGACCTCGATAAGGGTACCCTCACTTGGCACCAGGTAGGCGACGAGGCGCTTGACGCCGGGGGTGTCCTCACGGACCACCACGGCGGCCTGGGCCACCGACGGGTCCACCGCGATGGCGTCCTCGAC
>NZ_JBHVWC010000057.1:0-72537 GCF_042882445.1 Kitasatospora sp. NPDC058218
TCGCGCTGATCACCGACGCCATGGGCGCCGCCGGCATGGGCGACGGCCTCTACCCCCTCGGCCCCCTCCAGGTCGAGGTCAAGGACGGCGTCGCCCGGCTGGTCGAGGGCGGTGCGATCGCGGGCTCGACGCTCACCCTGGACGTGGCGTTCAAGCGGTCCGTCACCGTCAACGGCCTCTCCCCGGCCCAGGCGGTCGAGTCGCTCAGCGCCGTCCCGGCCCGGCTGCTCGGCCTCTCCGACTCGATCGGCTCGCTGGAGCCCGGCAAGAACGCCGACCTCGTCGTCCTCGACTCCGAGACCTACGACCTGGTCGCCGTCATGCGCCGCGGCGAGTGGATCACCGGCGGCGAGACCTTCGCACCGGTCGGACCCGCCTGACCCACCGACGACGACGGCCGCCCGCTCCCCTCGGGGAACGGGCGGCCGTCTCGCGTCCGGACGCGGGGCCGGTCAGCCGCCGTACGGCTCGACGGTCACCTGGTCGATCAGCACCGAACCACCGCTCGGGTTCGTGATGGCGACGGTGTTCGAGCCCGCCTGGAGCTGCGGCAGTATGAACGTGGTGTACCAGGAGGACGCCGGGTCCTTGCCGGGCGAGTAGTTCTTGAACGACAACCCGCTCGGCCAGTCCTTTCCGTTGACCGCGGCCGAGGCCTTCACATCGGTCGCCGCGTTGTTGAAGTGCACGGTCAGCTTGTAGGTGCCGGCCGCGGCGACGTCGCCGGTCCAGCTCACCGTGGCGCCCGACTGGAGGGTCAGGTAGGAGCCGTCCGCCGACTTGGCACCCTTCACGGTGTTGCCGGAGGGGGCGTTCTGGCCCTGCAGCTGGCTCGCGTCGACGGTGGACGGGCCTGCGGTGCCGGTGGCACCGGGCGACGCCGTGGTGGAGGCCGACGGCGCGCCGCCCGTGGCGCTCGGAACCGGCGGCGCCACGGTCTGGGAGCCGTTCTTGCCCTTCTTGTCGTTGTCCGGGTCACCGGTGGAGAGCGCTATGCCGGCGCCGATCGCGATCGCCGCGACCACCGCCACCGCGCCGATCACCGCACCCTTGCTCTTGCCGCTGCTCGCCCGCTCCTCGCCCGGCTGCGGCCGGGAGCGCTCGGCGTACCGGGTCTGCTGGGTGGGCGCGGAGCCGTACTCCTGCTGCTGCGCGGGCTGGTGCTGCGTGGGCGCACCGCCGTACTCGCCCTGTTCCGGCGGGTACGGCTGCCCCTGCGGGTAGCCCTGCTGCGGCGGGTACTGCTGCGGGCGCTGCTGCCCGTACTGCGCACGACCGACCTCCATCGGGCGGTTGTACGACGTACGCGGCACGCCCTGCTGCGGCTCGGCCGGCTGCGCGGCGCCGCCGCCGGCCGGACGGTAGAGGTAGCCGAAGGGATCGTCGTCCTGGGGGGCACCGCCCTCCGGGCTCTCGGGCACTCCGTTGCTGCCGGCGGTCGTCACGGTGGTCAACTCCCCGTCGCGGTGGCGCCGCCGGGCTGCCGTGCCGTCGGCGCAAGTGGTGGTCGCTCGTACCCGGGAACCCTACCTGCCGCAGCCGACTCGCCGAAAAGACCCCTTGACAACCCGCGAGTAGCCTTCACCTCACCGCCACAGGTCACCGGCGCCGCCGGGGCCCCGGCCCCGGGCCCCGGCCGGACAGGGCCTACCCCGCCCGGCGGTGCGAGCGCTCGCCCCGGGCCCCGCGCACCGCGCCGCCCCGGGCCCGCTTCTCGTCGTACATCCGCTCGTCCGCGGTGTGCAGCACCTCCTCGATGCTCATCCCGCAGCCCGCCCAGCCGACGCCGAGGCTGACGCCGACCCGCATCCCCCGGCCGTCGATCCGCATCGGCGGGATGATCGCGTTGCGCAGCCGGTGCGCGAGGTCCTTGGCCTCCTCGCGGCCGATGCCGTCGGCCAGCACCACGAACTCGTCGCCGCCGAGGCGGGCCACCGTGTCGCCGTCCCGGACGGCCTGGCTCAGCCGGCGGGCGACCTCGACCAGGACGGCGTCGCCCGCGTTGTGACCGAACCGGTCGTTGATCGACTTGAAGCCGTCGAGGTCGCAGAAGAGCACCGCGAGCCCCTTGTCCGCCGCGGCCGCGCCGCCCGAGCGGAACGGGCCCGACCAGACGTCACCGCCCGGGCCGTGGTCGGCGGGGACCACCGCGTGCACGTGCTCGCCGTAGCCGGCGGCCGGCAGCGGGTAGCCCTCGGACACCACGTAGCCGTGCGTCGCGCCGGCCCGCGGGTCGGCCCCGTCCAGGCCCTCGTAGGCGGTGTGCGCGCTGTAGGAGTCGACGGCGTAGCCGCTGTACGGCTGCGCGTACGACCCCTCGCCGTGCCCGGCCGGGTGCTCGGCGAGGGCACCGACCGTCTGCGGTTCGTTGCAGAGCCGCCGCCCCAGTCGCGCCTTCAGCTCGGCGCCGTTCGGCAGACCGGTGAGCGCGTCGTGGCTGGCCCGGTGCGCGAGCTGGAGCTCGTGCCGCTTGCGGTCCTCGATGTCCTCGACGTGGGTGAGCAGGAAGCTCGGCCCCTCGGCCGCGTCCGCGACGATCGAGTTCCGCAGACAGACCCACTGGTAACCGCCGTCCCGCCGGGACAGCCGCAGTTCCGCCCGGCCGCTCTCGGCGCTGGTGCGCTCCAGCAGGGCGCGGTCGTCGGGGTGGACGAGATCGGCGAAACTCTGCTGGCGCAGCACCGCGCGGGGGCGGCCGAGCAGTCGACAGAGCGCGTCGTTGACCCTGGTCAGCTGGCCGCGCCCGGCGCCGTGCAGCTCGGTGATGGCCATCCCGCTGGGTGCGTACTCGAAGGCCTGGCGGAAGCTCTCCTCGCTGGCCCGCAGCGCCTGCTGCTCCTTCTCCAGGCGGGCCAGCGCGCGCTGCATCTCGGCCCGCAGCCGGGCGTTGCCGATCGCGATGGAGGCCTGGAGCGAGAACATCTCCAGCGCCTCGCGGGTCCAGGCGCCGGGCCGCTTGCCGCTGCGCGGGCGGTCCACCGAGAGCACGCCGAGCAGGTCGCCGCCGGCGCTGTACATCGGGGCGAGCAGGCCGTCCGCCGGGTGCCAGTCGTTGGCGTAGACGGGCATCGGGCCGTCGCCGATCCAGCGCGGAATGTCGCTGGCCACGGCCCAGCCGCGGTCGTAGGGCAGGAAGCGCAGGGTGCCCCAGTGGTCGCTGACGCCGAGCAGTCGGTCCCAGGACTCGCGCGAGCCGACCTGGCCGAGCAGCACGGAGGGACCGCCCATGGCGCTCTCCTCCAGCTCCCAGACGGCCGCCACCACGAGGTCGCCGTCCGGGCGGACCAGGCTGACCGCCGCGGCGTCGAAGCCGAGCCCGTGCACCGCGCCCTCGACCACAGCCTGCAGCGTGCCCGCCAGGCTGCGGGCAGCGTTGAGGTCCGCCACGACCCGGTGCAAGGTGCGGAGGGTCGCGAGACGGACGTAAGGCTCCGACTCGGCTTCCATGCGGGGGCTCCCCGGCTGCTTCGGATAGTTCTTGAATGGTTATCGTCCGATTGCCAGAAGAACTGAATCACAGGGAGCACAGCGTTCGGCACGCTCGGTCAGCAATAGGCCACCACTTGTGACTTAAATCACACGACACTTATGCACCCTTAATCAGCTCATCCGCCCCATAACGGGACATAGGGCTTTATAGGAACATTTCTGGTGGTCGGCCGCATTGACCGCGCACTGAAGCCGCCTGCCGCCCGGCAGGCCCCCCACTTCACCCCTGGGGGTGAGCCTCGCCGCAGACCGTAACCTCTGCGCCGCTGGTCCTACGACCACGGCCCGATGCCGTTCCGCCCGGCCGCCGACTAGCGTGCGGTACGTGTACTCGGCTCCGCAGCCCGAAGCTGCCTCCCAAGCGACGCCCGACGAGTTCCGGGCGGCACTCTCCCAGCTCGCCTCCGGCGTGAGCCTGGTGACCGTCCACGACCCGGAGGACGGCGAGGACGTCGGCATGACCGCCACCTCCTTCCTCTCGGTCTCACTGGAACCGCCGCTGGTGCTGATCTCCGTCCGGGAGGACTCCCGGATGGACGAGGTGCTCTCCCGCGCCGACACCTGGGCGGTCTCCCTGCTCGCCGAGGAGCAGAAGGCGCTCGGCTCGCGGTTCGCCATGAAGGGCCGGCTCAGCGACCGGCTGCTGTTCGCCGACGCCCCGCACCACCGGGGCCGCCACAGCGGCGCGCCACTGATCGACGGCGCGCTCGCCACCGTCGAGTGCCGCACCGAGCAGCGGATAGCCGCCGGCGACCACACCCTGCTGCTCGGCCGCGTCCTGGAGGCCGCGGTGCCGAACGCCGGCGGCCGCCCCCTGCTCTACTTCGGCGGCGGCTACCGCCGGCTGGGCTGACCCCGGCCGCCCGGCTACTCGCCCTTCGGCGAGCGCCGGCCCTGCTTCAGCTCGGCCCGGTGCCGCTTGTTGGTCAGTCGCCGCTCGACCGTGCCCCGGCTGGGCTTCGTCGCCCGGCGGGCCTTCGGCGGCGGCGCCGTGGCCTCGCCCAGCAGCGACGCCAGCCGGGCCGCGGCGACCTCGCGGTTGCGCCACTGCGAGCGGTGCTCCGAGGCGCGCACCACGAGCACCCGCCCGTCCACCAGCCGCCCGGCCAGCCGCTCCAGGGCGCGCTGCTTCCACACCTCGGGCAGCGCCGCGGAGGCCGCCAGGTCGTAGCGCAGCTCCACCTGGGTGTCGGAGGTGTTGACGTGCTGGCCACCGGGGCCGGAGGAACGGGAGAAACGCCAGAGGAGCTCGGCGTCGGGGACGACCACCGATCCCCGGACGCGGATGGGCTCGGGCATGCGCCCATCATCCCGTGCCCGGGCCCACCGGTCACGCGGTTATCCGGTCACCCGGCCGCCCGGTTATCCACAGCCGCCCGCAGCCCCGACAATGGCGTACGTGATCGAGCTCGGCTACTCCCTCTCCAACCGCTTCCCCGACCCCCCGCAGACCGACTACCGCAGCGCCTCCGTGCACGCCCTGCGGTACGACCTCTTCTGCGGCGACGTCTACCTGGACGCCGACGGCACCGAACTCTCCACCGCCTGGGGCTGGGTGCCGGTGCTGGACTTCGCCTGGGCGCTGTGCGACATCGTCGAGGAGCTGGACCGCGACCCGGACGGCAGCCGCGCCGCCCGGGTGCAGAGCTCCGACCTCGACTTCACCCAGAACACCGAGCTGCTGCGGTTCGCCCGCCGGTTCAACTGGGTCGAGGTGACCGCCACCTGGCTGCCGGACGGGCCGCCCGCGGTGGTCCGGCACAGCGATCTGCGCCGCGAGGCCCGGGATTTCCTCCAGGACACGCTGGCCGATCTCTTCGACATGCACCCCGACCTGGCCGACAATCCGAACATCTGGTCACTTCAGGGCCGCTTCCGCAGAATCTGAGCGGGAATCCGGGCGAGCTTCGACCTGGCCGAGCACCCATCCGTCATTCGCCGGGACAATGTGAGCCGCGATGCGTGGAACCAAGTCCACGGTCCCCCGCGTTATCCCGGGCAAAAGCAACGAAGGGACAGCAAACACCATGCCAGTGAGCCTCTCCAAGGGTGGCAACGTCTCGCTGACCAAGGAGGCCCCCGGCCTGTCCGCGGTCACCGTCGGTCTCGGCTGGGACGTCCGGACCACGACCGGTGCCGAGTTCGACCTCGACGCCAGCGCGATCGTGCTGAACGCCGACGGCAAGGTGCTGTCCAACAGCCACTTCATCTTCTTCAACAACACCAGCACCCCGGACAGCACCGTCGTCCACACCGGTGACAACCGCACCGGCGAGGGCGCCGGCGACGACGAGGCGATCAACGTCAACCTCGCCGGCCTGCCGGCCGAGGCCGTCAAGATCACCTTCCCGGTCTCGATCTACGACGCGGTCGCCCGCTCGCAGAACTTCGGCCAGGTCCGCAACGCCTACATCCGCGTGATCAACGCGGCCGGCGGTGCCGAGATCGCGCGCTACGACCTCTCCGAGGACGCCGCCACCGAGACCGCCATGATCTTCGGCGAGCTCTACCGCAATGGCGCCGAGTGGAAGTTCCGCGCCGTCGGCCAGGGCTACGCCTCCGGTCTCGCGGGCATCGCGCAGGACTTCGGCGTCCAGCTCTGACGCTCCCGAAGCGCCCGGCCCCCACCCCGGAGGCCGGGCGCTTCGCCGTTCCCGCGCCCGCCTGCCCGCCTCCTGCCCGGGGGAGGGCCGCCGACGCCTCGGCGCGCGTCCTCGGCCGGGCCGGGGGCGCGCGCCGAGGGCGGCAGCCGGAGGTTCAGCGCGAGGCGCGCAGCTCCGGGAGCTGGAGCAGCTCGGTCTCGTCGTCCGGGGTCAGGTCCACCACGGTCGGCCCGGCCTCGGAGAGCTCGCCCCCGGCCTGCTCGGCCCCGTCCTGCTCGACCTCCGGCTCCAGGTCGACCTGCTCGACCGGCGGCTGCGGCCGGCCCTGGACGACGGCCACCGGAGCGGCCTTGGCCGCGGCGACCGCCTCGTCGCCCACCACGTCCGCCAGGTCGGCCCGCTCGCCCAGCTCCGCGACACTGCCCACGGCCGGCGCCGGAGCCGCCGGCCGCCCGGCCGCGCCGGAGCGACCGAAGAAGCTGAAGCCCTGCCCCCGGGTCTGCTGCGGACGCGGCCGCTGCCGCTCGCCCGCCGCCACCACGGGCGTGCCCGGCGTCCCGCCCGACTGCCCGCCCAGCTGCCCGACCGTCGCCGTCAGCGCCGGCCGCGGCGCGGGCGCCGGAGCGACCACCGCGGGCCTGGACGCCGCCGGCGTGGGCACCGCGGGAGCCACCGGAGCCGGCACCGGACGGGCGGGTGCCACCGGCGCGGCCGCGGGGACGGGAGCCGGCGCGGTACGGGCCCGCAGCGCGACCTCCGCACCCGCCGCGCGCTCGCGCTGCGCGTCCCGGGCCGCCGCCTGCCGCTCCAGGTGCCGCAGCACGGCCGCGGCCCGGACGAACGCGGCCGGGCTGGCCGGGTACTTGGGGCGGGCGGCCGCGAGCGCCCGCTGGGTCGCCTCGGCCTCCTTGAGCGCCTGCTCGGCGACCGCCACGGCGCGCTCGCGCAGCAGCCGGGCGATCTCCGTCTCGGCCTTGGCCAGCCGCGACTTCTCGGCCGTCAGCCGCCGCCCGAAGCGGGTGGCCCGCTCCTCGGCGACCTCCGCCGCGTACTCGGCCTCGGCGAGCTGCTCCTCGAAGCGCTCCTCGGCCCGCAGCCGCTGCGCGGCGGACACCTCGGCGGCGGCCCGGGCGGCCCGGTCGCGCTGGCGCAGCAGCACGGCGATGCCGAGCGCGGCCAGCACGGCGGCGACGCCCACCGAACGGACCAGGACGGTGTCCTGACTGAAGAGCAGCGCTGCCACCGCGGCGACGATGAGCACGCCGGCGGCGGTGGGGGGAAGGATCCGGCCGAGGACGGAGGAATGACGGTGGCGTCCGCGAGACATGCCAAGAAACTAGCGTGCGAATTGGGGCCGTGTCAGCCCAGGGTCCGCTTTGGCCCTTGACACTGCGCAAGCTTTACCGCACGTGCCCGGGCCCTCACCCAAGATCACCGGGGAAGGTCGGCTCAGCGGTGCGAGGTCGCCGGCCCGCTCGGGTCGTCGTGGTCCTCCGGCAGCTTGCACACGTGCTGCAGCCAGAGCGCCGCCGCGATCACCGCGACGCCGGCCAGCACCGAGAAGCCGGCCGTGACGGCCTGGTCCTGGCGCGCCGGCACGTCCAGCTCACCGAGCAGGTAGATCCCCGCACCCGCGTAGATGCCGGTGACCACCGCCGAGACCAGTGCGCTCGCCTGCGCCAGCACCACCGCCCGGGCGGCGCCCAGCGGGTCGACCCCCTTCGCCCCGGGCTGCCGCTCGCGGGCCGCCTTCAGCCGGGACCGCAGCGAGATCGCCGTGGCGAGCAGGATCGCCGCCACCGCGGCCAGCACCACCGGCGCCGCACCCGGCACCGCGGGCAGGGTGTCCAGGGAGGCCCACAGCTTGGCACCGGCCCAGGACAGTGCCGTCGTTGCGGCGGTGATGCCGACCAGCAGACGGAGGCGGAGCAGCTTCACTCGGACGTGGTCCTTCCCGGGGGTTGCGGAGTCGGGCGGCCGCCCCCGGCCTGGCCCTGCTCCCCCCGGCCCGGCGGCTGGGAGGCGCCCCGGCCCGGCGACGGGCGGGAGGACGGTACGACGGCGCCAGGCCACCGTACCGGGCCCGGACCGGCGGGCACCCGCGCGGATGGCGGACACCTACTCGACGGCCGGGGACCCCGTCCGAGTTCCCCGGCCGCCGCGCCGACGCGGCCTACTCCGGCAGGGTCAGCCCGATGTCCTCGCGCCGCCGGACGCCCTGGGCGTCGGCGCCGCCGAGCGCCTGGAGCAGCGCGGCGACCTGGCCGTGGCCGGGCACCTCGGCCTCCGGCTGGGCGTCGAGCCAGGGGGCGAGCACGAAGGCCCGCTCGTGCGAGCGCGGGTGCGGCAGCAGCAGCTGCGGGTCGTCGCTGGTGACGCCCTCGTAGGCGAGGATGTCGACGTCCAGCGTCCGCGGACCCCAGCGGACGGTGCGGACCCGGCCGAAGGCGTCCTCGATCGCGTTGCCGCGCTCCAGCAGGTCGCGCGGGGGCAGGGTGGTGCGCAGCACGACCACCGCGTTGTAGTAGTTGGGCTGCTCGTCGGGCCCGCCGAGGGCCTCCGTCTCGTACACGCCGGAGACGGCCTTGATCTTGAGCCCGGGGGTGTCGGCGAGGGCGTCCACGGCACCCTGGAGGGTGTCCAGGCGGTTGCCCAGGTTGGAGCCGAGGGCGATCACGGCGCAGCGCTGGCCGTGCAGCGTCGTGTCGGCCGAGTCCACCCGGCTCTCCAGGTCGAACGTGGTCGGCGAGGCGGTCGGGTCGCTGGTGCTCATCGGACTTCCCCTACAACTGGAATGGGCTCTGCGGCTGGCACGGGGTGCGCGGTGCGGGTCATGCGCGGCCCCGGTGGATGGTCACGGTCACGTCGTCGAACGGCACGGTGATCGGGGCGTCCGGCTTGTGCACGGTGACCTCGACCTCCTCGACCGCCTCGTGCTTCAGGCACTGGTCGGCGATGCGCTGGGCCAGCGTCTCGATCAGGTCGACCGGCTCGCCGGCGATGATCGCGGTGACCTCCTCGGCCACGATGCCGTAGTGCGCCGTGCGGGTGAGGTCGTCGCCGGACGCGGCGGGGCGGGTGTCCAGGTGGAGCACGAGGTCCACCACGAAGGTCTGGCCCTCGACGCGCTCGCGCTCGAAGACGCCGTGGTGGCCCCGGGCACGCAGGCCCCGCAGGGTGACGCGGTCCAGCAAACGAATCACTGCTCCCAGTCGGACGGGCCCTGCCCCTGAAGAGCGGCGGGAGGGCAGGACGGAGACGGGCACCACGCCCGCCACTGCGTTGTGAATCTACCCGCGAGCGCGGACAACGCCTGACCGTCCTACCCGGCACGAACCGACGCCACGCGCACCGGAATGGCGATTGACGTGAACGTTCGGTGACCGCCCGGGAATTCCCGGGCCGCCGCCGGGAGACGATTTCCCGACGACCCCCGGATCAGTCCTCGTCCTCGTCGTCCCCGCTGGTCAGGACGGGTGAACCGTGGTGGGACCAGAGCTTCCAGCCCGCCGGGGTGCGGCGGAAGAGATTGGTCGAGACGACCTTTCCGCCGACCAGCGGGCCGAGTTCGCCCTCCTCCTCGGCCTCGCCGCCGGAAAGGATGTTCTCGGTGCACGTGACAAGGGCCACATCGCCCTGCACCTCGGCCTCGACGTCGGTCAGGATGAACTGGATGTACTCCGTGTTCGCCATGATCAGCATGTACGAGCGGGTCACCTGGGCCCGCCCGCGCAGCACCGGCCAGCCGGGGTGCACGCACACCACGCCGCCCTTGTCGTCGGCCTCGTCGGCCCCCAGCCAGGCCTCCTCGACGGCCTCCAGATCGCCGTTCTCCAGCGCCTCGTACAGCCGCCGGTTGGCCTCCAGTACGGCCTCCCGATCCGCTTCACGGGCCCGCTGACCCGCGGTCTCGCCGCTCACCCTGCCGTCACCTGCCACAGACCCTCCCGTTTCACCTGCCCACCCGGCCCGCCGACGGGCCGGAGGGGTCCTGCCGGGCCGCGCGCTGCCAGGCCGCGACCACCCGGACGGCGTCCGCCGTGCCGGACACGTCGTGCACCCGCACCGCCCAGGCACCGGCCCTGGCCGACAGCACCGACACCGCAGCGGTCGCGTCGTCGCGCTCCCTGGCCGGGCGCAGTTCCCCGGTTTCCGGGTCGGCGAGCAGCGTACCCAGGAACCGCTTGCGCGATGCGGCCACGAGGACGGGACGGCCGAGCGCGGTGAGCGCGGAGAGCCCGCCGAGCAGGGCCCAGTTGTGCTCGGCGGTCTTGGCGAAGCCCAGGCCCGGGTCCAGGATCAGCTGCTCCTCCTTGACGCCGGCGGCCAGCAGCGCGTCCACCCGGGCGGTGAGCTCGCCGACCACGTCGGCGACCACGTCGCCGTAGACCGCCTGGCTGTCCATGTCCGCGGACTGCCCGCGCCAGTGCATCACCACGAAGGGCGCGCCGGTCTCGGCCACCACCCGGGCCATCGCCGGGTCGGCCAGGCCGCCGGAGACGTCGTTGATGATCCGGGCACCGGCCGCGACGGCCTGCTCGGCGACGCGGGCGCGCATGGTGTCGACCGAGACGACCACGCCGGAGTCGGCCAGCTCGCGCACCACCGGCAGCACCCGGCCCAGTTCCTCCTCCTCGGGCACCCGCTGCGAGCCGGGGCGGGTGGACTCGCCGCCGACGTCCACCAGGTCCGCGCCGCGGGCCCGGAGCGCGAGGCCGTGGGCGATGGCCCGTGCGGGGTCGTGCCACATCCCGCCGTCCGAGAAGGAATCGGGGGTCACGTTGACCACGCCCATCACGGCGCAGCGGTCGAGCCGCGGCAGTCCGGCCGGCAGCGAGAAGGACAGCGAAGTGCTCATAACCCCATTATCAGTTCAAGTCCCCGGTCCCTCGGATACGGCCGGACCCCCGCCGGGTGTGTCCGACGGGGGTCCGGTGACGGGCGCGGGCGCGCCTCAGGCGGCCTCGGTGACCTCCGGGCGGGCCTGGGCCGGCAGGCCCTGGCGCTGCGGCTTGCGGCCGAAGCGCGGCATGCCCAGGGTGATGAAGGCCTCGGCCTGCATCGCGGCGAAGCCGATCCGGGGCAGGTCCCGGGTGTTCGGGAAGACCAGGAAGCGCGGCTCCCACTCGGGCTGGAACTTGGCGTTGAACTTGTACAGCGACTCGATCTGGAACCAGCGCGAGAGGAAGACCAGCAGCCCGCGCCAGGCCCGCAGCACCGGGCCGGCGCCGATCCGCTCACCGCGCGCCAGGGCCGAGCGGAACATCGCGAAGTTGAGCGAGACCCGGCGCACGCCCATCGCCGGCACGGCCTGCAGCGCGGCCACGATCAGCAGCTCGTTCAGACCGGGGTCGGCGGCACGGTCGCGGCGCATCAGCTCCAGCGAGATGCCGTCCGGCCCCCAGGGCACGAAGTGCAGCACGGCCTTCAGGTCGTCGCCGCTCTCGCCCTCCTCCGGCGCCCTGTGGGCGGTGACCACCACGCAGGCGTCGTCGCCCGGCTCGCCGAAGCGGCCGAGGGCCATCGAGAAGCCGCGCTCGGTGTCGGTGCCGCGCCAGCGGGCGGCGGCGTCGGCGATCCGGTGCCGCTCCTCCGCCGTGAGCTCCGCGACGCGGCGCACCTGGCAGGAGTAGCCGTTGCGCTCGATCCGCTTGACCATCTGCCGGACGTTGCGCATCGCCCGGCCGGAGAGCGAGAACGTGCTCGTGTCGACGATCGCCTCGTCGCCAAGCTCCAGCGCGTCCAGCCCCGCCTCGCGGGTCCAGACCTCGCCGCCGACCTCGCTGCAGCCCATCACGGCCGGCACCCAGGCGTGCTCGCGGGCCTCGGTCATGAACACCTTGATCGCGCCGGGCCAGGCCTCGACGTCACCGACCGGGTCGCCGGAGGCGAGCATCACGCCGGAGACCACCCGGTAGGAGATCGCCGCCTTGCCGGAGGGCGAGAACAGCACGCTCTTGTCCCGGCGCAGCGCGAAGTAACCGAGCGAGTCGCGCTCGCCGTGCCGGTCGAGCAGCGCGCGGACCTTCTCCTCGTCCTCGGCGGTCAGCTCGGGCTTGGGCTTCTCCGGGCGCAGCGCCAGGTAGGCGGTGGTGAAGGCGGTGATCAGGCCCAGCCCGCCGAGCAGGTAGGCGACCAGGTCGGAGACCCGGTCCGAGCTGTAGTCGACCGGTCCTTCGAAGCCGAACAACCCGTACCCGACGTGCTCCAGGCGGTGGAACAGGCTCGGGTGCCCGAGCTCGTAGCCGGTCCGGGTCGAGACCACCAGCAGGCCGAGCCCCACGCTGATGGCGCCCATCACGACCAGGTTGACCACCGCCCGCCAGCGGGTGCGGGGGTCGGCCTTGGCGTAGAACTCGCGCCGGTGCACCAGCATCACCGCGAACAGCACCAGCGAGACGACCGCCGGGCCGATCTGGTGCCAGCGCAGGATGTGCAGCGCCGCGCCGACCGGCAGCAGCACGCAGACGGCCCGCCAGGCGCGCCGCTTGCGGCGCCGAAGCGCGTGGGCGAGCAGCACCAGCAGCAGGCCGACCATCAGCGTGCCGGCCGCGGCCAGGGTCGTGGTACCGCCGGGCAGCTGCCCGGCGAAGGTGTGCACCTTGGTGTGCCGGAGCTTCGGGAACACCGCACTGGCGATGTCCACCAGCCCGATCAGCAGACAGGCGTAACCGACCGCGCCGGGCAGCCAGGCCCGGGGGACGGCGGCCGCTTGGGTACGAAGCGTCTGCAGGCCGCGGCGGCGGGGCGGCTGCTCGGGGCTCGGCTCAACGGACACGGGAACGCTCATGGAAGCTCAGCGTAGAGGCTGCGGAGCGCAGTCCTGTCACTCCGGGGGAGGAGTTGTGAGGGACCTTCATGCCTTTTCCTTCATCGGGCAATGCGCCCGCCAAACATCCGGAAACGGAGGGTAAACCGGGGTCGGGTGGGCGCTGCGATTGAGCCGAGGGGTGGGCGCCGGAGCCCCTAGCCGCGTGGCGCGACGGACCCCCGCATACCCGGTACGTACGGTGGACGCCGCATTCCAGGGCGCCGGTTGCGCCGGACCACTCCCGGGCTCCGGCCTGCCCCGACGTCCGGACAGCCTAGCCGCGATGGCCCCGGCTGACGCACCGCCAGACGATGAAGCCTGCCCCGAGAGTTTCCCACCGGAAGGCCGACGGCATGGAACTGACCAGCGACGCGCTGGTGAACTCGCTGCTCGCGCTCGGCGCGGCGGCCCTGCTCACCACCCTCTGGCTCTGGCCCCGGCTGGCCCGCCAGCGCCCGCTCCCGGTGCTCGGCCGGATCGCGCTGCTGATGGTCACTCAGGTCTCGGTGCTCGCGGTGCTGGCGCTGTCGGTCAACAACTCGTTCGGCTTCTACACCTCATGGGACGACCTGCTCAGCCCCGGTGGCACCAAGCTGGCGCTGACCAGCAGCGAGAACCACCACGGCAACGCCCCGGTCTCGGACGCACTGGTCCAGCCGACCGAGGAGGGCGGCCTGGAGACCGTCACCGATCTGCCCAAGGGCCCGCCGGAGGAGGTCGGCAAGATCGAGTCGGTCCGGGTCGCGGGCAAGGAGACCGGCCTCTCCGACCAGATGTTCGTGTACCTTCCGCCCGAGTACTTCGACCCGAAGCTCGCCATGGTGCGCTTCCCGGTCCTGCTGGCCATCGCCGGCTTCCCGGGCACCACCATGCACCTGGTCAAGGACCTGCCCGTCCCGCAGACCGCCTGGGAGCTGCGCAAGGCCGGCAAGATGGCCCCCGCGATCATCGTGATGACCCGCCCGACCGTCGCCCCGCCGCGCAACACCGAGTGCGTCGACGTCCCCGGCGGGCCGCGCGCCGAGTCCTGGTTCGCGAAGGACGTGCCCGAGGCGCTGCGCTCGGCGTACCGGGTCAGCCGTTCGCCGTCGTCCTGGGGCGTGCTCGGCTTCTCCACCGGCGGCAGTTGCGCGATGCGGCTCGCGATGCGCTACCCGGACGTCTACGGCAACGGCGTGGGCATGCACGGCGACTTCAAGGTCGCCGAGGACCAGTTCACCGGCGGCAACCTCTTCGGCGGCGACAAGGCACTGGCCGACCAGAGCGACCTCGGCTGGCGGCTGCAGAACCTCCCCGCCCCCAGCCTCTCGCTGCTGGTGATCAGCACCCGCAAGGAGAGCGACTACCCGGAGACGGTGAAGTTCGTCGACCTCGCCCAGCAGGTCGCGACCGCCAACCCGCAGTTCAAGGTCGAGTCGCTCTACCTGGACGACGGCGGCCACAACTTCGACAGCTGGATCCGCGAGCTGCCGGCCGCCCTGGAGTGGATGAGCGCCCGGCTCACCTGGACCTGACCGCCGCCGGGCGGGTGATTACCGGCCGGGCCGGGCCGCTCCGGCGCCGTCCCGGGGAACGTATCGCGACCGCCCGGCCGAACGGCCGGCGCAGACCCGGATCCGTGCAGGAGGCCCCATGCTCAGCACCCGATCGCTCTTCACCGAGATCTACCGCAACGACGAGGCCTACCAACTGTTCTGCAGCATCGCGGCCGGCGGCGAGGACCAGGGCGGCTGGGAGAACGAGCGGATCACCGCCCTCACCCGCGACCCGGTCCTCGCCCCCAAGATCGCCCGGCACGGCGCCGACGAACGCAAGCACGGCCGGATCTTCACCCAGCTGCTGAACAAGCGCGGCCTGCCCAAGGTGGACGTCCCCGCCGAGGCCGACTACTGCATGCTGCTGGAGCGCCAGGGCGTCGGCCTCTCGCACGAGCGGCTGAACAGCGAGGTCCCGCTGGCCGAGCGCGAGATCATCACGTACCTGGTGCACAGCCGGGTCACCGAACAGCGGGCGGCCGAGCAGATGCGCCAGCTGGTCAAGGTGTACGGCGACAACCCGGACCTCGGCCGGGCGATGCGGATGATCTCCGCCGACGAGGACAACCACCTCGCGTACTGCCACGAGGAACTGCTCCGACTGGTCGCCCGGGGCCACGGCCCGTACATCCGGCACGCCCTGGAGACCAGCGCGCGCGGCGAGATCCGCACCCACCGGGACGTCGGCCTCGCCGTCACCGCCCGGATGGCGCGGATCCTCCGGTGGCCGCGCTGGCAGCTCGCCGTGGTCACGGCCGGCGTCCACGCGCTCTACCTGTACGACCGCGCGCTCGGCTGGCGGCGGATGGTGAAGCTGCGGATGCCCCGGCACCGCAACGCCCTGGGCACCCCGGCCCCACCGCACGTGGAGCACGAGGTGGTCTGAGCGCCGGCCCGGCGGAGCCGCCGGGCCGTCAGCGCCCGATGATCAGGCTCATCGCCTCGGCCCGGGTGGCCGGGTCGCGCAGCTGGCCGCGCACGCAGGAGGTGATGGTCTTGGCCCCGGGCTTGCGGATGCCGCGCATCGACATGCACATGTGCTCGCACTCGACCACGACGATCGCGCCGCGCGGTTCGAGGATCCGCATCAGCGCGTCCGCGACCTGGCTGGTGAGCCGCTCCTGCACCTGCGGGCGGCGGGCGTAGACGTCGACCAGCCGGGCCAGCTTGGACAGGCCGGTGATCTTGCCGGCGACCGACGGGATGTAGCCGACGTGCGCGACACCGCGGAACGGCACCAGGTGGTGCTCGCAGACCGACGTCAACTCGATGTCCTTGACCAGCACCATCTCGTCGTGGCCCAGGTCGAAGGTGGTGGTGAGGACGTCCTCCGGCTCCTGCCAGAGGCCCGCGAATATCTCCTTGTACGCCCTGGCGACCCGGGCCGGGGTCTCCAGCAGACCCTCGCGGTCCGGGTCCTCCCCCACGGCGAGCAGCAGCTCGCGGATGGCGTTCTCGGCCCGCTTCTGGTCGAAGGTCCCGACGGTGGACGGACCGTCGAGCGTCACCGGGTCGATCATGCGGGCCTCGCTAACTAGTGGGAAGACTTGGCTGAACAGCACGGATGCCGCGCCTCCAGGGTACAAACCCCGGTGGCGCGGCATCCATTCCGTCCGTCTCGCGGCCGGATCAGCCCTCGGCGGGCGGCTCCGCCGGCAGCGGCGGGAGCTTCACCACGTCGACCGGGGAGGCCTCGGCGGCGGTGGCGGCGGCGCCGTTGGTCAGCGCCAGCTCCTTCGGGGACTGCACCGGCGGCCTGGTGGACGGCGTCCGGCGGGACGAGCCCGTCCAGGCCGGCCGGGCCGGGCGCTTGACGATGGTCGAGAAGATCTCGGCGATCTGCTCCTTGTTGAGGGTCTCCTTCTCCAGGAGCTCCAGGACCAGGTTGTCGAGCACGTCGCGGTTCTCGACCAGGATCTCCCAGGCCTCGTTGTGCGCGTTCTCGATGAGCTTCTTGACCTCTTCGTCGACCAGGCCCGCGACCTCTTCCGAGTAGTCGCGCTGGTGGCCCATCTCACGACCGAGGAACGGCTCCGAGTTGTCCGAGCCGAACTTGATCGCGCCGAGGCGCTCGGTCATGCCGTACTGGGTCACCATGGCCCGCGCCGTGGCGGTGGCCTTCTCGATGTCGTTCGAGGCGCCGGTGGTCGGGTCGTGGAAGACCAGCTCCTCCGCCGCGCGCCCGCCCAGCATGTACGCCAGCTGGTCGAGCATCTCGTTGCGGGTGGTGGAGTACTTGTCCTCGTCCGGCAGCACCATGGTGTAGCCGAGGGCCCGACCGCGGGACAGGATCGTGATCTTGTGCACCGGGTCGCTGTTGGGGCACGCCGCCGCCACCAGGGCGTGGCCGCCCTCGTGGTACGCGGTGATCTTCTTCTCCTTCTCGGACATGATCCGGGTCCGCTTCTGCGGGCCGGCCACGACGCGGTCGATCGCCTCGTCCAGCGTGACGTTGTCGACCAGCTTCTTGTCCGAGCGGGCGGTCAGCAGAGCGGCCTCGTTGAGGACGTTCGCCAGGTCCGCACCGGTGAAGCCGGGGGTGCGCTTGGCGACGGCCGAGAGGTCGACGTCCGGCGCGACCGGCTTGCCCTTCTGGTGCACCTTGAGGATGTCCAGTCGGCCCTGGAGGTCGGGGCGCTCCACCGCGATCTGGCGGTCGAAGCGGCCCGGGCGCAGCAGCGCCGGGTCCAGGATGTCGGGGCGGTTGGTGGCCGCGATCAGGATCACGCCGCCCTTGACGTCGAAGCCGTCCATCTCGACCAGCAGCTGGTTGAGGGTCTGCTCGCGCTCGTCGTGGCCGCCGCCGAGACCCGCACCGCGGTGCCGGCCGACGGCGTCGATCTCGTCGACGAAGACGATCGCCGGGGCGTTCGCCTTGGCCTGCTCGAAGAGGTCGCGGACCCGGCTGGCGCCGACACCCACGAACATCTCGACGAAGTCCGAGCCGGAGATCGAGTAGAACGGCACCCCGGCCTCGCCCGCGACGGCACGCGCCAGCAGGGTCTTGCCGGTACCGGGCGGGCCGTAGAGCAGCACGCCCTTGGGGATCTTGGCGCCGACGGCCTGGAACTTGGCCGGCTCCTGCAGGAACTCCTTGATCTCGTGGAGCTCCTCCACCGCCTCGTCCGCACCGGCGACGTCCGAGAAGGTCGTCTTCGGGGTGTCCTTGGTGAGCAGCTTGGCCTTCGACTTGCCGAACTGCATGACGCGCGAGCCGCCGCCCTGCATCTGGTTCATCAGGAACAGGAAGACCAGAACGATGATCACGATGGGCAGCATCGACAGCAGCAGGCTGACGAAGGTGCTCTGCTTCTCCGGGCTGATGGTGTAGCCCTCGGAAAGGGTGCTCTGGTCGGTGTCGTTGATCTGGGCCTGGAGCTTGTCGGCGATCGCGACACCCTGGTCGCCGATGTACGAGGCCTGGAACTTGGAGCCGGACGGGGTCTTGCCCGTGCCGGCGTTGGACAGCGTTGCGCCGTCCTTCAGCTGGATCTTGATCGTGTTCGAGTCACCAGTGGTGATCTGCGCCGACTTGACCTGCTTGGCGTCGATCGCTGCGACGACCTGCCCGGTGTCCACCGTCTTGTAGCCGTTCGAGTCAGAAACGACCTGCATCAGCACGATGACGGCGAGGACGGCCAGCACGATCCACATGATCGGCGCACGGAAGTATCGCTTGACGTCCATCCATGCGGGGCGTTGCCGCCCCGTCCCTCCTGCCACTCGACGGCGCCGCGGGGCCTGGGCCGCCGGCGCATCCGGTCTCTGCTCATGTGAAGAGCGGTTTTATTGGACCGTACCGCAGTCCGACCCGCCGGTGGCGGGAGCACAGCGACACGACCTACTTCTATTTCCCACGATGCAACGGGCGAGAACGGTCCACTGTTCCCGTCCGTAGCCCGAACGGGGCCCGAAGGCTCCCTCAGCCGCCGTAGACGTGCGGGGCGAGGGTGCCGATGAAGGGGAGGTTGCGGAGCTTCTCCGCGTAGTCGAGCCCGTAGCCGACCACGAACTCGTTGGGGATGTCGAACCCGACGTACTTGACGTCGATCTCGACCTTGGCCGCGTCGGGCTTGCGCAGCAGCGTGCAGACCTCCAGCGAGGCCGGGCCGCGCGAGCCGAGGTTGCCCAGCAGCCAGGAGAGCGTGAGCCCGGAGTCGATGATGTCCTCGACGATCAGGACGTCGCGGCCGGCGATGTCGGTGTCGAGGTCCTTGAGGATCCGCACCACACCGGAGGACTTGGTGCCCATCCCGTACGAGGACACGGCCATCCAGTCCATCGTCACCTGCGAGTGCAGGGTACGGGCGAGGTCCGCCATGACCATCACGGCCCCCTTGAGGACACCGACGATCAGCAGGTCCTTGCCCGCGTAGTCCCGGTCGATGCGCTCGGCAAGCTCCAGGAGCTTGGCGTCGATCTCGTCCTTGCTGATGAGCACCTTCGCGAGGTCAGCGCCCATGTCGTTCTGGTCCACCGGGGATACGTCCTCAAACGTTCGGGGTCTGGATGGCCGGCGGCCCGGCGCCCCGGGAGCATGCCTGCCCGTCAGTCGCCCTGCCGCCGAAAGACCAGCGTGCCACACCTGCGGGTGGCTTCGACGCCCCCGGGTAGGTGCAGCGGCCCCTGGCCGCGCCAACCGGTGACCAGCAGATCGATCGTTTCGAGGTGGCGCGCGAAGAGGTCGCCGGCCGGACAGCCCGCCCGCAACGCGGCCCTGCGCAGCACCCGGCGGCGCACCGCGGACGGCAGTTCGGCCAGCTTCGCGGCGTCCAGGGCGCCCTCGCCGGTCCGCAGATCGCGCTCGGCGAGCGCGGCCCACTGGTCCAGCGCGTCGGCGTCGTCACGGAACAACCGGGCCGTCCGGGCCAGTGCCTCGACCACGCCGCCGCCGAGGTGCTTCTCCAGCACCGGCAGCACCTCGTGGCGCACCCGGGAGCGGGTGTAGGCGGGGTCACAGTTGTGCGGGTCGTCCCAGACCGGGATCGCCTGGGCGGAGCAGGCCTGGCGGGTGGCGGCCCGGTCGAGCTCCAGCAGCGGGCGGCGGTAGCGGCCCTTCTGGGCCGGCATGCCGGCCAGCGAGCGGGCGCCGGAGCCGCGGGCCAGGCCCAGCAGCACCGTCTCCGCCTGGTCGTCGCGGGTGTGGCCGAGCAGGACGGCGACGGCGCCGTGGCGCTCGGCGGCCGAGTCCAGCGCGGCGTAGCGGGCGTCCCGGGCGGCGGCCTCGGGGCCGCCGGCGCGGCCGACCCGGACCGGCACGGCCTCGACCGGGTCGAGCCCGAGCGAACGGAGCCGCTCGGCGACCTGGGCGGCGCGGTCGGCGGAACCGCTCTGCAGGCCGTGGTCGACGGTGACGGCGCCGACCCGCAGACCCAGCTTGGGGGCCTCGAAGGCGGCCGCGATGGCCAGCGCCATCGAGTCTGCGCCACCGCTGACGGCGACCAGGACCAGCGGCGAGCCGGGCGCGGCCGGGGTGCGCGGCAGCCCGGACGGGTGGCGGTGGGCGTTGCCGATCAGGGTGGTCCCGACGGCGGCGCCGACCAGGGGCGCCCCGCTCGGGCGCTCGCGGGGCCGGCGCACGGGCGCGGTGAAGGTGGTGCCGGCCTCGGCGGCGAGGTCGGTGAGCGTGCGGCGTACGGCCAGGCGTATCGCTGCGACAGCGGGGTGTGGGCCCACGGCGGACGACTCCTTGACGGAGGGAACAGGACGGCGGTGGGCGCGGCGGGGACCGCGCATTTGTGAGCACCGTGTTACCGGGCGCTCACAGATGGTGGCAGAAAGGAGGCACCCGCTACGCCACCCGCGCCACCGGTACGACCACCGTCCCACGTACGGGTGAATGGAGAAACGTATCTTCACCCGCCATCTGCACGATTGGACCACTCGTACGAACGGCTTTGACCGCTGCCGACCACCCGGAGCCGAGCGCGCGCCGAACCCGCGATCGGGCGAAGATCCCGCCTCACCGCGCGACGCGGGCCACCCAGGCGGACGGGTCGTGGATCTCGTCCTTGGTCGGCAGGGTGTTCGGGGACGTCCAGACCCGGTTGAAGCCGTCCATCCCGACCTGCTCCACCACACCCCGCACGAAGACCGCGCCGTCCTGGTACTGACGGAGCTTGGCGTCCATGCCGAGCAGCCGGCGCAGCACCAGGTCGAGCCGGTTGGCCCCGCGGTCCCGACGCTGCTGGAACTTCTCCCGGATCTCCGCCACGCTCGGCACCACGGCCGGGCCCACGCCGTCCATCACGACGTCCGCGTGACCCTCCAGCAGCGACATCACGGCCGTCAGGCGGCCGAGGATCTCGCGCTGGGAGGGCGACTGGACGATCTCCAGCAGGCCGGTGGAGCCCGCCGCCTCGCCCCGGCCGCCGAGACCCGGCAGGCCGCCGCCGAGCGAACCGGCCGCGTCCCGCAGCCGGTCCAGCAGCGCCCCCGGGTCGACGTCCGTCTCGGCCAGGAACGACTGCACCTCGGACTGGATGTGGTCGCGCAGCCACGGCACGGCGGTGAACTGGGTGCGGTGGGTCTCCTCGTGCAGGCAGACCCAGAGCCGGAAGTCGGCCGGGTTCACGTCCAGCTCCCGCTCGACGTGCACGATGTTCGGCGCCACCAGCAGCAGCCGGCCCGGGCCGGGGCCGTCGGGGCCCAGCCGGGGCTTGTCGAAGAGCGCGGCCGGGCTGTCCGGCGCCTCCAGCGAGGGCTCGGCGGGGGCGAAGGTCTCGTACTGACCGAGCACCTTGGTCGCCAGGAAGGCCAGCAGGGCGCCGACCTCGATACCGGTGGCCTTCTCCCCCACCGTGCCGAAGACGCCGGCGGCGGCGCCGCCGGTCCGGCGGGCCTGGAGCTTCTCCACCAGCGGCTGGACGACGGTCCGGAAGCCCGCGACGTTGGCCCGCACCCAACCGGGGCGGTCCACGATCAGCACCGGGGTCGCCGCGGCCGCGCCGAGGCTGCTGGAGCGCATGCCGGTGAACGTCCGGACGTGCTCCTCCGCCTCCAGGGCGTGCCGGCGCAGCTCGGCGACCACGGCCGCCGCCTCCGCGCGGCTGACCTCCGGCCCCGGCCGTACCAGCCTGGTCGCTGTTGCGACCGCGAGATTCCAGTCGACCATGTCAGCACCGCCGCTCGCGCTCGTCATGCCCTCACCGTACGTGCTCCGGCCCATCGGGGGGAGCCACGGGTGCCCACGTCCTGCCGGACGGGCGACCGGACGCCGGCGCGCCGGTCGGCGGCCGCGCGGAGCCGAACCCGCCGTCCGCGCAAGGGGATCGGCCCGGAGCGGGGGTCGGCGCCGGTGGTGGCGGCGCCGCGCCCCGGTGGTCGGCTCAGTGGCAGCCGCAGGCGGCCAGCCTGGCCACGATGCGGTCCATCGCGGCGCGGGCGGTGTCGGCGGACGCGCCGGTCCTCGTCATCACGGCGAAGGTGAGCAGCCGGCCTTCGGCGTCCACCACCGTGCCGGCCAGGGTGTTGACGCCGCTCAGGCTGCCGGTCTTGGCCCGGACCAGCCCGGCCGCCTCGGCGGCGCCGGAGCCGGCGCCGAAGCGCTTGCCGAGGGTGCCGGTGAAGCCGGCGATCGGCAGACCGGTGAGGACCGGACGCAGCGTCGGGTGCTGGTCCGAGGCGGCCAGCGCGAGCAGTTGGACCAGGACGCCCGGCGGGATCGCGTTGCCCGGGTACAGCCCGCTGCCGTCGCCCAGGACCACCCCGGTCATCGGCACGCCGAGCCGGGCGAGCTCCTGGGTGACGGCGGTGGCGGCGCCCTCGAAGCTGGCCGGCTGGTGCGCGGCGAGTGCGGCCTGACGGGCGATCGCCTCGGCGAGGGTGTTGTCGGAGGTGGTCAGCAGGCGCTCGACCAGGCGGGCGACGGTCGGCGAGTCCACCCGGCCGAGGACGGGCGCGGTGGCGGCCGCGGGGGCGGCGGCGGGCTTGGCCTTGCCGTCGACGGTGACGCCCTGGGCCTTCAGCAGGGCGGCGAAGGCGTCGGCGGCCTGGCCGGCCGGGTCGGCCACCCGGGCCGGCGCCTCCTCACGGCTCTTCGGGTCGACCCGGCCCTCGTCGACCATCAACGGGGTGACCAGCGCGATGTTGGCGGCGTCGTGGTTCTTGTGCTGCGGGTTGCCCGAGTAGAGCGAGAGGTCGTAGTCGAGCTTGACGGTGGTGGTGCCGCCGGCCTTGAGGGCGTCGGCGGTCTGCCGGGCCAGCGCCTCCAGGGAGGCGGGGGCGGTGTCGGCGTCGGCGGGCAGGCCGCCGATCTGCACCTGGTCGGGGGGCAGCGCGGTGAGGGTCGGGTCACCACCACCCACGAGGGTGATCTCGCCGGGGTTCGCGCCCTTGACGACCCGGGTGGTCAGCCGGGTGTCGCCCGGGATCAGCGAGAGCGCCGCGACGGTGGTCGCCAGCTTGGTGGTGGAGGCCGGGGTGGCGGGCGTGTTCTCCCCCGAGCCGTAGAGGAGTCGGCCGCCGGCGGCGTCCGCGACGGCGAAGCTCACGGTGCCCAGGTTCCGGTCGCCGAGGGCGGCGGCGAGGGCCTGCTGGAGGCCCTGGGCGGTCGGCACGGCGGCGGTCGGGCCGGCATCGGCCGAGGCCAGGACGGCCCCCGCGGCGGGGGCCGGGCGCCCGGCGGCCGGGGTGGCGGGAGTCCCGGACGGCGCGGCGGGGGGCGTGGTGACGGCCGAGGGGGCGGTCGGACCGGCCGGCCCGGCGGCGCCGGTGGGGTCGGGTGACTCCGCCGCGCCTGCCCGGTTCCTGGCCGGGTCGCCGCTCCTGCCCCGGTCGTCGCCGCGGCCGTCACCCCGGTCGTCGCCCCGGTCGTCGTGCTTCCCGTCCTCGCCGTGGCCCGCGCTGTGCCCGCCGGGCGAGGGAGAGGGCTGGGCGTACGCGCCGCCGCCCGAGGACAGCACCGTGCCGGCGACCAGCAGCGCCGCCCCGAACAACCCTGCGGCCGTCCCCCTGCGGCGGTCTCCCGCCCCGACCCCTGCTCCCACCGACCGGCCCCTTTCCTGAGCACCCGCTCCCGTAGGAGACACTTGGATTCTGTCAGTCCCTACCTTGGAGGAACCGTTGGAGTTCGACGTCCTTATCGAAATCCCTAAGGGCTCGCGCAACAAGTACGAGGTCGACCACGAGAGCGGTCGCCTTCGCCTTGACCGGATGCTGTTCACCTCGACCCGCTACCCGGCCGACTACGGCTATGTCGAGGGCACCCTGGCGGACGACGGCGACCCGCTGGACGCCCTGGTCATCCTTGAGGAGCCGACCTTCCCCGGTTGCCTGATCAAGTGCCGCGTCATCGGCATGTTCAAGATGACGGACGAGGCCGGCGGCGACGACAAGCTGCTCTGCGTCCCGGCGACCGACCCCCGCTGGGAGCACCTGCAGGACATCCACCACGTGTCGGAGTTCGACCGTCTGGAGATCCAGCACTTCTTCGAGGTCTACAAGGACCTGGAGCCCGGCAAGTCCGTCGAGGGCGCCAACTGGGTCGGCCGCGCCGAGGCCGAGGCCGAGGTCACCGCGTCGATCAAGCGACTGGCGGAGCAGGGCGGTCACTGAGCCCTCGTACCGATCTCGTTCGCAGGGCGTTCGAGGTAGGTCGGGGCAGTCGGAGGCCGGGGTTCGCGGAGTTGTCCGCGGATCCCGGCCTTCGCCGTTTCCCGGGCCAGCCCGCTCCTCCGCCGGCCCGACGTTTTGCCGACACCCTGTCGGCATGATGGCGACTTAGGTTAGGCTAACCACAAAGTCGGGGCCGATTTCGATCTCTGGAGGCCGCATGCCCACGCCCGAGCAGCCCGTCCCGTTCTCCACCGTGCTCCGCACCGCCAGCAGCGAGGAGCACGAGGCCGCGGAGCAGTCGTCGTTCATGAGCCACCTGCTGGGCGGGCGGCTCGGACTGGACGCCTACGCCGACCTCACGGGCCAGCTCTGGTACGTCTACCGGGCCCTGGAGGGCCGGGCCGCCGAGCTGGCGGACCACCCGGTGGCCGGACCGTTCATCGACCGGGCCCTGCTGCGCACCGCCGCCATCGAGCGCGACCTGGAGCACCTGCGCGGGCCCGGCTGGCGCGAGGGGCTGGCCCCGCTGCCCGCCACCGCCGCGTACGTGGCCCGGGTGGAGGAGCTGGCGGCCGAGTGGCCGGCCGGGTACGTCGCGCACCACTACACCCGCTACCTCGGCGACCTGTCGGGCGGTCAGATCATCCGCGGCATCGCCGAGAAGACCTGGGGCTTCGAGCGCAAGGGCGACGGCGTGCGGTTCTACGTCTTCGAGGAGATCGACAACCCGGCCGCCTTCAAGCGCGACTACCGGGCCAAGCTGGACGCCGCCGGGCTCGCGCTGGACGACATCGAGCGCCGCCGGGTGGTCGAGGAGTGCAAGCGCGCCTTCGTGCTCAACGGCGCGATCTTCCACGACCTGGACGGGCGTTACCCGCTCAGCGCCTAGCCACCGCGGCGCACGGACGTTCCCGCACGGGGGCGTTCCTGCCCGCGTACATCCAAGCACCGGGCCCCGGCGAGCAGTTGCTCGCCGGGGCCCGGTCGCGTCTGGGCGCGGGATCAGGCCTGCGCGCCACTCCGACGGCGGACCACCACGGTGGCACTGCCGCCGAGCAGCAGCAGGCCGGCCGCGGTGGCCAGCAGCGGCACCACCGGGGTGTCCGCACCGGTGGAGGCCAGCGAGGCGCCGCCACCGGTGGTCAGCGAGGCACCGCCGACCGTGCCCGTGCCGGAGCCCGTACCGACGCTGGTGCCGCTGCCGACGCCGGCACCCGTACCGGCCGGCAGCTGGGCGCCCCTGTCGAAGGCCAGCGCGACGGTGACCGGGTCGAGCGCCTCGCCCGCCGGGTAGCTGCCGAACGCCGGCACGCCCTCCGCGGTCAGCGTGGCCGGGACGCCGGAGAGCGTCACCACGCCGTTGACCGGGGCGAAGTCGGCCTTGGCGAGGTCCAGCTTGGCGATCCGGACGCCGGAGAGCGAGGTGTCGCCCTTCCCGTCCCGGGACTTCGCGTTGACGTCGGCGGTCAGGTAGGCGCCGTCCTTGTCGATCTTCAGGCCGAACTTGGCGAGGGTGGTGTCCAGCTGGTAGCCGCCGCCCTCCGGGTGGCCGAGGAAGCGGACCGAGCCGTTGAAGCCGGCCGACACCGCGTGCGTCGCGGTGTTGTAGGTGCCGCTGCCGCCGCCGAAGCGGTAGTCCGCGGCGCCGCCGCCGAACTCCACCTTGCCGTTGGCCATCGTCGTCAGGTACTTGCGGAAGCTCTCCTTGACCGACCAGTCCAGGGTGGCGTTCACGATGGCGAGTTCGCCGGTGCCGCTCGGCCTGGCGGTGGCGGACGGCGAGCCGGTCGCGCCCGGGGACTGCGACGCGGACGGCGAACCGGTCGCGGAGGGCGAGGCCGAGGCCGACGGCGAACCGGTACCGCCCGGGGACTGCGACGCCGACGGCGAACCCGTGCCGCTCGGCGACTGCGACGCGGACGGCGAACCGGTCGCGGAGGGCGAGGCCGAGGACGAGGCGGACGGCGAACCGGTACCGCTCGGCGACTGCGACGCCGACGGCGTGGCGGTCGGCGACGGCGTGGCCGGGCTCTGCTTCAGCAGCAGCGCCAGCGGGTCCATCGCCGTCCCGGCCTGGTAGAAGCCGGCGAACGCCTTGGACCCCTGCTCGGTGAGCGCGGCCGCCGTCGGCACCCCGGTGGTGGTGTCCCGGCCGACGGTGAACGTCACCAGCGGCACGTCGTCGCGGCGGGTGACCTCGGTGGCGCCCATCGACTCCTTGGAGGCGGTGTCGGCGGTCAGCGTGCCGGTCGTGCCCGAGGTGGAGATCTTCAGGTCGCTCAGGCCGACGTCCAGCGCGCCGTGGTGGGCGGTGAAGCGGACCCCGCCGGTGAAGGCCGAGGTGAGCGAGTGCGTGGTGAGGTCGTAGGCCGCACTCGCCAGGGCGAAGTGGAAGCTGCCGTCCGCGTTGGTGGTGGCGCCGCCGGTCAGCTCCACGCTGCCCTGGCCGACCGGACCGGTGACGTAGGTCCGGAAGCTGCTCTTCACCCCCCAGTCCAGCGCACCGGTGTCGTACGTGACGCTGCCGGGCGCGCCCGCACCGAAGGCCAGGGCGGGCGCCCCGAAGGCGGTCAGGCCGAGGCCCGCGGTGGCCGCGGCGAGGGCGGCCAGCCGGGTGCGGTTGCGGCGGCCTGCGGGCATGGCGGTGCTGCGGGACATGGTGGAACTCCGTTCGGTGAGCGGGGGACGGGAACCGACGTCAGGCCGCGTCGGTGGGGGTGGAACGGCGCCGGCGCCGGGCGAGCACCGCGGCGGTCGCGGCCAGCGCGACCACCAGCAGGCCACCGGCCACCGCCGCCGGGACGCCGGCCGAGGAGGAGGACGCGGCGGCGGGCGCGGCCGCGGGCGCCGTGGTGGCGCTCGGGCTCGGCGCGGCCGGCGGGGCGCTGCCGATGTCCGGCAGCGGGGGGAGCGCGGCGGCCGGGTCGAGCGCGACGGCGAAGCTCAGCGGGTCCATCTCGGTACCCGCCGGGTACAGGTTGCCGAAGGCCTTGGCGCCGGCCTCGGTGAGTCTGAGCGGAAGTTCGGTGGCCTTCAGCAGACCCACCTCGGGCGTCAGTCCGGCCGCGTCGAAGGCGGCCAGCTCGACGGCGGTCAGCGTCTGCGAACCGCCGTCGGGCGTCCGGCCGGAGACGTCCGCGACCAGCCGGCCCTGGCCGCCGGCCACCGTCACGCCCGGGTTGGCGAGGGTGAGGTCGAGCCCGTAGGCGTCGCCGCTGCGCATGCCGGTGAAGCGGACGCTGCCGCCGAAGGAGGCGGTGAGGGCGCCGGCCGCCGGGTCGTACCCGCCCTTGGCCGGGGTCCAGCGGAAGAACGCGCCGCCGTCCGCCGCGCCGCCGCCGAGCTCCCAACGGCCCTTGGCGATCGCACCGGTGACGTAGTCGCGGAAGGTCCGGCGCACGCCCCAGTCGAGCGCCCCGTTCGCGAACTCCGTGCGGGCCGGGGCCTCGGGGGCGGCCGCCGGCGGGGTGGCCGCCGGCTGCTCCGGCGTCGCGGCGGGCGGGGCGGCGGGCGTGGTCGGCGTGGCGGTCGGCGCGGCCGACGCGGCGGACGGCGACGGGGCCGCCGAGGTCGGCTGCGCCGCCGGCAGGTTGACCGAGAGGCTGACCGGGTCCAGCGCCGTCCCGGCGGTGTAGAAGTTGCCGAAGGCCTTCGCGCCGGCCTCGGTCAGCGTCGCGGGCACGCCACTGAGCGCCAGCGTGCCGGCGGCGCCGCGCAGGTCGACCCCGGCCAGCGAGAGGTCGGCGAGCTTGGCCTGGCTGACGCTGCTGACCTGGCCGGTCTCCTTGGACTTGCTGCTGACGTCCGCGTAGAGCCCGGCACCGCCGCCGGCGGCGGCCCGGAAGGTGAGCCGGCCGATGCTCAGGTCGAGGGCGTTGGCGCCGTTCTCCTGGTGCCCGGTGAAGCGGACCCCGCCGGAGAACGCGGCACTCAGCGCGCCGGTCGCCGGGTCGTACGCGCCGTTGGCCGAGTGGAACCGGAAGGTGCTCCCGGCGACCGTGGCGGCGCCGCCGGTGAGCGCCCAGCTCCCCTTGGCGATCGGGCCGGTGACGTACGTCAGGAAGGACTGTTTGATCCCCCAGTCCAGCCGCCCGCCGGACACCTTGCCCTCCGCCGCCACCGCCTGGCCCGGTAGCAGCGCCACCGTCAGGAGAGCGGCGAGGGTGGCCACCAGAGTGGCGGCCAGGCGACGGAGCCGTCTGGGCAGAGGCACGGCGGATCACTCCTCGGCACAACAGGGGAGGGGTCGGCGCAGCGCCGACCCCCTTGCGAAATTCAGGTAAGGCTAACCTAATATATGAGTCAAGAGTCCCGCCGCCCACCCCCACCCACCGCCGTCGGCGGCGACAACTCCCAGCGAAGGGACGCACGTTGAGCAGCAGCACGATCCGAACCCGGGTGGCCCGCGGGCCCCTCCTGCTGCTGGTGGCCCTCGGTCTACTGCTCGCACTGACCGCCTGCGGCTCGGGCGCCGGCGCCGCCGGAGCGGCCGCCGAGGCCGGCGCCTCGCGCGCCCCGGACGCCGTGGAGCCGCTGCCCGAGGAGCCCGCCCCCCGGCTGCCGGCCACCGCCGCCTCCGCCGACGGCCGCCGGGTGACCGTGACCAGCGCCGACCGGATCATCCCGCTCAACGGGAGCCTCGCCGAGATCGTGTTCAGCCTCGGCCTCGGCCCCAAGGTGGTCGCCCGGGACGTCTCCACCACCTTCCAGCAGGCCGCCGCGCTGCCGGTGATCACCCAGGCGCACGACGTCTCCGCCGAGGGCGTGCTCTCGCTGCACCCGACCGTCGTCCTCGCCGACCGCTCCACCGGCCCGGCCGAGGCGATCGCGCAGATCCGCGCGGCCGGCGTCCCGCTGATCGTCCTGGACGACGCCAAGCAGCTCGCCGACGTCGGCCCCCGGATCGACACCGTCGCCGCCGGCCTCGGCGTCCCGGACGCCGGCCGGCAGTTGAAGGAGCGCACCGAACAGCGGATCACCGGGGCGAGGGCCGCGCTGCCCACCGCCGACCGCCACCCCAAGGTCGCCTTCCTGTACCTGCGCGGCAGCGCCTCCGTCTTCCTCCTCGGCGGCCCGGCCTCCGGCGCCACCTCGCTGATCGAGGCCGTCGGCGGCGAGGACGCCGGCAAGACCGCCGGGCTCACCGGCGACTTCACCCCGCTCACCAGCGAGGCCCTGGTCAAGGCGGCCCCCGACGCGATCCTGGTGATGAGCAAGGGCCTGGAGTCGGTCGGCGGCGTCGACGGCCTGCTCAAGCTGCCCGGCGTCGCCCAGACCCCGGCCGGGCTGGACCGCCGGATCGTCTCGATCGAGGACGGCCAACTGCTCAGCTACGGCCCGCGCACCCCGCAGGTGCTCCGCGAGATCGCCGACCAGCTCTACCCGGTGGCCGCCAAGTGAGCACCGCCGTACGGAAGAAGACCCTGGCCGTGCCCGGGCCGCGGCGCACCGCCGTGATCACCGCCGGCCTGGCCGCCGCCCTGGTGCTCTGCGCCCTGCTCGCGGCCGGCATCGGCGCCTACCGCATCCCGCTCGGCGACATCCTCGCCTCCTTCGGCCACCGGCTCGGCCTCGGCGGCCACGCACTGGACCGGGTCCCCGAGTCGGTGCTGTGGAACGTCCGCCTCCCCCGGGTGGTGCTCGCCCTGCTGGTCGGCGGTTCGCTCGGCTGCGCGGGCGCGCTGATGCAGGGCGTGTTCGGCAACCCGTTGGCCGAGCCCGCCGTGATCGGCGTCTCCTCCGGCGGCGCGGTCGGCGCGGTCGGCTGCATCGTGCTCGGCCTGGACGCCTTCGGCACCTGGACCATCACCGCCTTCGCCTTCGCGACCGGGCTGCTGACGGTCTTCGCGGTGTACGCGATGTCCCGCTCCGGCGGCCGCACCGAGGTGGTCACGCTGATCCTCACCGGGGTCGCGGTGAACGCCTTCTGCGGGGCACTGATCGGCCTCTTCCTGTTCACCGCCGACTCCGCCGCGATCAACCAGGTCACCTTCTGGCAGCTCGGCTCGCTCTCCCAGGCCACCTGGGGCAAGGTCCTGGCCGTGCTGCCGTTCGCGCTCGTCGGCCTGGCCCTCGCCCCCCGCTACGCACGGCAGTTGGACCTGCTGGCGCTCGGCGAGCGGCCGGCCCGCCACCTCGGCGTGGACGTCGAGCGGATGCGCCTGGTGCTGATCACCCTGGTCGCCCTGCTCACCGCCGCCGCCGTCGCCGTCAGCGGCATCATCAGCTTCGTCGGCCTGGTCGTCCCGCACCTGCTGCGGATGGTGGCCGGACCGGGCCACCGGTTCCTGCTGCCCGCCTCCGCCCTCGGCGGTGCGCTCGTGCTGGTCGCCGGCGACCTCGCCGCCCGCACCCTGGCCGAGCCGGCCGAACTCCCGCTCGGCGTGCTCACCGCGCTGATCGGCAGCCCGTTCTTCTTCTGGCTGCTGCGCCGCACCAGGACCAAGCAGGGAGGCTGGGCATGAGGCTGCGAACCCGACCCGAGGTACCCGGACGCCCCGCCCCGGGCACCGAACTGCTCACCGCCGAGGCGGTCCGGCTGACGATCGGCGGGCGCGAGCTGCTGGCCGGCGCGGACGTCCGGGTGACGGCCGGCGAGGTGGTCGCCCTGCTCGGGCCGAACGGCGCCGGCAAGTCCACCCTGCTGTCCGTGCTGGCCGGCGACCTCGCACCGACCGACGGCGAGGTCCGGCTGCTGGACCGCCCGCTGGCCGGCTACCGGCCCGCCGAACTCGCCCGGCACCGCGCGCTGCTGCCGCAGTCGGCCGCCCTCTCCTTCCCGTTCCCCGCGGACGAGGTGGTCCGGATGGGCCGCGCCCCCTGGGCCGGCACGGCGGCCGCCGCCGAGGACGACGCGGTGGTCGCCGAGGCGATGGCCGCGACCGAGTCCACCGCCTTCGCCGGGCGGCCGTTCACCGCCCTCTCCGGTGGCGAGCGGGCCCGGGTGGCACTGGCCCGGGTGCTGGCCCAGCGGACGGCGCTGCTGCTGCTGGACGAGCCCACCGCCGCCCTCGACCTGCGCCACCAGGAGCTGGTGCTGCGGGTCGCCCGGGCCCGGGCGGCCGCCGGGGACGCCGTGGTCGTCGTCCTGCACGACCTCTCGCTGGCGGCGGCCTACGCGGACCGGGTGGTGCTGCTGACCGCCGGTGCCACGGTCGCGGACGGACCGGTGGCCGAGGTGCTGCGCGCACCGCTGCTCAGCGAGGTCTACGGGCACCCGGTCGAGGTGCTGGCGCACCCGCGCACGGGCGTCCCGCTGGTCCTGCCGGAACGCGACCGGTGAGCACCGGGGAACGCCGAGCACCGGCGGGCCGCCGGGAGACCGGCTGGGGACGACGCCGGGGGCCGGCCGGCGGAGGAGGCCGGGAGGTCGGCCCCCGGCGTCGTCGAACCCCCGGTCAGGCCTCGTCGTCGAGCCGGAAACCCACCTTCAGGCCGACCTGGTAGTGCTGGATCCGGCCGTCCGCGAGGTGGCCCCGGACCTGCGTCACCTCGAACCAGTCGAGGTTGCGCAGCGTCCGGGAGGCCCGCTCGACCCCGTTGCGGATCGCGGCGTCGATGCTCTCGGTCGAGGACCCGACGATCTCGGTCACCCGGTACACGTGCTCGCTCATGACGGACTCCCTCAGCTGTGCGACGGCCCCCGTCCACCGTGCACCGCCACCGGGAGGTCCGCACTCCGGCGCCCGCCGGGCAGGCCTCAGAAGGCCGCCCGGACCTCGCCCACCGGCACACCGCCACCGAGCAGCGGCGCGGCGCCGATCCGCTCGACCGTACCGTCCGCGGCCGTCACGCCGAGCCGGCGCAGCGCGGCCGCCAGGACCGGCCCGCGGGCCCGCTCGGAACCGTCGTCGATCTTGAAGGCGAGCGCCCGGCCGTCCGGCAGCGCCACCACCTGAACGGCCTCGGCACCCATCTTGGACAGCGCGCCCGGCACCGCCCGCATCAGCCAGGTGTCGGCCCGGCGGGTGCCGGCCACGTACTCGGGATGCGCGCGCATGGCGTCGACCACCCGGCGCTGCGGCGTCCCCGGCTCGGCGCGCAGCAGGGCACGGTAGCCGCGGGCCAGCCCGGTCAGGCTGACGGCCAGCAGCGGCGCGCCGCAGCCGTCCACCCCGGCGTGCGCCGCCGACTCGCCGGTGGCCTCCTCCAGGGCCTCGCGGGCGAGCAACTGGAGGGGGTGCGCCGGGTCGAGGTAGGTCCCGGTGGGCCAGCCGTTGGCGACGCAGGCGGCCAGCCAGCCCGCGTGCTTGCCCGAGCAGTCCATCAGGATCGGTGCGCGCTCGCCGCCGGACCGCAGGTACAGCTCCGCCTCGGTCTCGTCGAGCGGCAGGTCCGCCGGGGTGCGCAGGGCGGACTCGTCCAGCCCGGCGTCGCTCAGGATCCGCCGTACGCCATCCCGGTGAAACGATTCCGCAGAGTGGCTGGACGCCGCCAGCGCCAGCAGCTCGCCCTCGATCGCCAGGCCCGCCCGCAGGGTGGCCACGGCCTGGAACGGCTTGGCGCAGGAGCGCGGGAAGACCGGCGCTTCGGGGCTGCCCAGCGCGAACTCCACCGAGCCGTCGGCGGCGAGCAGTACCAGCGATCCGTGGTGCCGGCCCTCGGTGAAGCCGGAGCGTATGACCTCGGCGAGCACGGGCAGGGTGACGGAGTGGGACATGGCGGAGGCCTTCCGGAGTGAGGGTGAGCCGGGGGCGAGCCGGACCGCACGCCCGCCCCGGACACCTCACCCGGTCAGAGCGGGCCGCCCGCGAGCAGGTCGTCGACCCGCGCTTCCCCATCACGGTACCTGCGGGTGATCTCGGCACTGCAGCCGTCCGCCGTCCGCAGCAGCAGCTGCCGCCGGCCGGACACCTCGCGCTCGTGCGCCCGCAGCCGGTCCAACGCGGCCAGCAGGTCCTCGGGCGGGTGCGCGGCCAGGTCGGCCAGCTGGACATCACCCATCAGGGCGTCCGCCTCCAGTTGGGACTGCTGACCCCTGGGCGGCCCCAGGGTGACGTGCCGGGCGGACCGGCGCACCGTCGACGGCGCGTCGGTGAGGATGGCCGGCAGCCGGTCCAGCAGGGCACTGCCCGCCGGGCTCTCACCCCCCGCCGCCACCAGGAGCGCACCCGGCCTGCGGTCCAGCTCGGCCCGCAGGATGTCCATCCGCCCGTGCAGCAGGCGCCGCAGATAGGAGAGGTCCGCCTCCTGCTCCAAGGTCTCCCGGCGCAGGGTCCGCAGCTGCTCCAGGCCCAACCCCTCCAGATCGGGCTCTCCCTCCGGGCCCGCCGCCGGGCCCGGAGGACCCCCCGCCGGCTCCAGGTCCTCGGGCATCCGCCCGGACCGGTCCCGCCCCGCGCTGCTCGCGTCCATCAACCAACCACCTGCCGTCGTCCGATCCCGCCCGCTCGCGGCACCCCGTCGCCTGCCGCCGGTCCGACCCGTCCCCCCGGCGGGCCGTCGCGCGTACCCACCGCGCACACCCGTCCGACGGCACGCGCGATCGCCCCCGAAGGTTCCCGCCCCCGGCGACGCCACCCCACGGGGCGAAACCGCCAGAACGCCTGACCCACCGACTCGACCGCCCGGCCGAACGGGCCCGGCGCGGCGGACCTTGGCGCCCCGGACCCTCGTACCGCCCCAGCGTGCCACCCCGCCCACCGCCGGTGCACCGCCCGTGCACCCGAACGGCCCCCTGGCGAACGGGGGTGGCTGATATGACCGGGGCTTTTCGCAGCAGGAGCGGCACCGCCCGGCGCGCAGGCGCACACAACCCGGCGCGCAGCTACCCCATGCACGCCCCTCGGGGGCCGCGGAAGCGCGCTGCCGGCTCCGGCACAATGGCCGCATGCGAGCAGTGGTGCAGCGAGTGACCGAAGCCAGGGTGACGGTGGCCGGCGAGACCGTCGGCGCGATCGAGGGGCCCGGGCTCTGCGTCCTGGTCGGCGTCACGCACGAGGACACCCCCGCCAAGGCGGCCCAGCTGGCCCGCAAGCTCTGGACGCTACGGCTGCTGGAGGCACCCGCCGGGGACGGGCCCGAGGCCGGGGAGAACGGCGTCGAGCTCTCCTGCTCCGACCTGGGAGCGCCGCTCCTGGTGATCAGCCAGTTCACCCTCTACGGGGACGCCCGCAAGGGCCGCCGCCCCACCTGGAACGCGGCCGCCCCCGGCCCGGTCGCCGAGCCGCTGGTGGACGAGGTGGTCGCCCAGCTGCGTGCGCTCGGCGCCAAGGTCGAGACCGGCCGGTTCGGGGCGGACATGCGGGTCGCGCTGGTGAACGACGGCCCGTTCACCGTCCTGGTCGAGGTCTGACCGGCGGCCGGTCCGGCCCGTCCGCCCCCGTTCGGCCCGGCTACTGCGGGACGATCACGTCCTGCGTCCCCGGCACCGTCCCGGCCAGCAGCACCGCGTCCACCGGGACGTTGCGCTTGACGATGGCCAGCGCGATCGGCCCCAGCTCGTGGTGGCGCGCCGACGACGTCACGAAGCCCAGCGCCCGGCCGGCCGGGTCCGAGGCGAGCCGCACCTCCGTACCGTGCGGGGGCAGCACCTCCTCGGTGCCGTCCAGGTGCAGGAAGACCAGCCGGCGCGGCGGCCGCCCCAGGTTGTGCACCCGGGCGACGGTCTCCTGCCCGCGGTAGCAGCCCTTCTGCAGGTGGACGGCGCTCGTCAGCCAGTCCACCTCGTGCGGGATGGTCCGGTGGTCGGTCTCGAAGCCGAGCCGGGGCCGGTGGCCCTCGATCCGCAGCGCCTCGTACGCCCAGATCCCGGCCGCCGGGCCGTACCCCCCGGTCAGCGCCGCCAGCTCGGCGCGCGGCAGGAAGAGGTCCCGCCCGTACGGCAGCTCGCGCACCGCCGCCGCGCCGTCCGCCGAGGCGGTGGAGCCGGCCGGCAGGTGGACCACGGCGTAGTCGGCGGTCGCGTCGGCGACCTCCACCCGGTAGAAGAACTTCATGCTCTCCAGGTAGCCGACCAGCGCCTCCCGGGTACCCGGCTCGACGTGCGCCCAGGTGGTGGTGCCGTCGTCGACCAGGTACAGGGCGTGCTCGACGTGCCCGTTCGCGGAGAGCACCAGCGCCTCGGTGGCCTGCTGGACGGGCAGCTCGCTGACGTGCTGGGTGAGCAGCAGGTGCAGCCAGGCCAGCCGGTCGGCACCGGTCACGGTCACCACACCGCGGTGCGAGAGGTCCACGAAGCCCCTGCCCCGGGCGAGGTCGCGTTGCTCGCGGAAGATGTCGCCGTAGTGGGCGGCCACGCCCTCGTCGGTTCCCTCGGCGGGGACGGCACCGGGCAGCGCAAGCAGCGGGCTCTTCATACCGGCCAGCTTACGACCGGTCCTCGGCGAGCTTGGCGGTGCAGTCGGCGCAGCGGCCGAAGATGGCGAAATGCTTGAGGTCGGTGTCGAAACCGTGCTGCTCGCGCAGGCTCTCGATCAGCGGCCGGGCGATCTCGGTCCCCGTCTCGGTGACCTTCTCGCAGTCCCGGCAGACCAGGTGCAGATGGTGGTGACGGCCCGCCAGGTGGTACGTCGGGGCGCCGTGGCCGAGGTGCGCGTGCGACACCAGGCCGAGCTCCTCCAGCAGCTCCAGGGTCCGGTAGACGGTGGAGATGTTGATGCCGCTGGCCGTCCGGCGGACGTGGCCGAGGATGTCGTCCGGGGTCGCGTGGTCGAGCACGTCGACCGCCTCCAGGACGAGCTGGCGCTGGGGCGTGAGGCGGTAGCCGCGCTCACGCAGGTCGGCCTTCCAGTCGCCGGAGAGCTGCCAGTCGGTGGTGCCGGTGTCCGCCACGGTGCTGTCCCTGCCAAGGTCGGGGGTCCTGCTGCAAGTGTAGGGACCGGCCCCCGACCGGTCCCTACCCCGTGCAAGGTGAGCTGTGCTCAGCGACGGGCCGCGCCCGGCAGGGGCCGCGCGAGCCGTGCTCAGCGGAAGGTCGTGCTCAGCGGGAGGCTGTGCTCAACGAAAGGCTGTGCTCAACGAAAGGCTGTGCTCAACGAAAGAACGCGATGCCGTCGTCCGGCAGGTCGTTGATGTCCTTGATCAGCTGAGCCGGGCTGAGCACCTTCTTCAGCTGCGCCGACATGTACGGGCGCAGCGGCACGTTCGGGGCGGCCTTCTCGCCGACCCAGAGCAGCTCCTCGTTGACGAACCCGAAGAGACGCTTGCCGCCCGAGTACTCCGGCGACCCCTCGATGCGGGCCACCGCGTCGGTGGAGACGTCGATCTGGGGCTTGCCGTCGGCCAGCTCGCCGTACCAGATCTCCACGGTGCCGTCGTCACGGACGGAGGAGATCTCGATCCCGCGGGCACCGCTGGTGCCGTGCTGGTTGCTGGTGATGCGCCAGAACGCGTGCTCGTTCTCCAGCGGGCGGATCTTCTCGCCCTCGCCGTCCAGCACCCAGGTGCGGGAGCGGAACTCCAGGAAGGGCCGGCCGTCGTGCCGGAAGACGATCTCCTGGCCGAAGTTGCACTTCTCCGCGCCGGCGGCCTCCTCAGCGGGAAGCGGCGCGTAGACGCCCGCGCCCTCCCAGGTGCCGAGGAGGAAGGCGAGCGGGACGACGTCCTTGTGGAGGTCGGAGGGGATCTCGATCATGTTCCTGGTCGCTGTCGTCGTCGATGTGGGGCAGCTTCAACCGTACGGCAGCCGACTCAGCGCTGGCCCTGGTACAGCTTCATCACCGAGAAGATGGCGAACCAGGTGATCAGCACGGCCATGAGGGCCAGCAGACCGTCGAAGAAGATTTCCAGACCGGACACGGGGGGCTCCCAGGGCGGCGACAGTGTGGTGGATTTTGCTGCCGCTCACTCTATCCGCCGGGTGACGACGGGTCTCGGTGAGCCCCACCACGTCGGCATTTCGCCGGGATCTAGGGTGGCGGCATGTCGTCTGATACGAAGCCCGACTCGAAGAAGCTCGTCATCAAGGTCACCGCCGGGGCGGACGCGCCGGAGCGCTGCTCGCAGGCCTTCACGGTGGCGGCGGTGGCCGTCGCCAGCGGGATCGAGGTGTCGCTCTGGCTGACCGGCGAGTCGTCCTGGTTCGCCCTGCCGGGGCGGGCGGCGGAGTTCGAGCTGCCGCACGCGGCGCCGCTGCCGGACCTGCTGGAGTCGATCCTGGCGGCCGGCACCGTCACCCTCTGCACCCAGTGCGCCGCCCGGCGCGGGATCGAGCAGAAGGACACCGTCGAAGGTGTCCGGATCGCGGGCGCACAGGTCTTCGTCAGCGAGATCATGGCCGACGGCGTGCAGGCCCTCGTCTACTGATCCCCCGGCGGGCGGCCCTCCTGGTCGGGACGGTCCCGATCGTGCCCGGGGTCGTCCCACTTCGGGTCCTCCCAGCGCGGGTCGTTCCACCAGTCGTCCTCCGGGTCCCGCTTGTTGGCGAAGACCGCGGCGGCCGGGGGGATGACCATCGCGAACAGGCACATGCCGATCGCGGCCGGGACGGACCAGAACCGGACCACGCCCCAGGCGAGGACGAACAGCCCCAGGCAGACGCCCATCATGGCGAAGTAGTAGCGATGCCGCCGGCTCCCCTGCACGCCTCCACGGTACGACCGAGGGCCCCTGCTTCCGCAGGGGCCCTCGGTGTCGGATCCGCCCGATCACGTCGGATCCGGCGCGCCTCGGAGCGCTCAGACCGCGATGGCGACCTCGGTCAGGTTGCCCTGGGAGGCGACCACCTGGCGGTCCACGGTCTGGCCCGGGACCAGCGCGCGCAGGGTCCACTTGCCCGGGCGGGCGAAGAACCGGAACTGGCCGGTCGCCGAGGTGGGCACCTCGGCCGTGAACTCGCCGCCCTCGTCGAGCAGCCGGACGTAGCCGTTGACCGGCTCGCCGTCTCGGGTCACGGAACCCTGGATGATCGTCTCGTTCGCCACGTCAACTCCTGCCAGGTCCGGCCCACCGGCCTTCGCACCGCACATGTCTTGTCTTCCCTTCAGCCTTACGGGTGGAGCCGGCGATTCAGTTGCCGAGCTCGATCGGCACGCCGACGAGGCTGCCGTACTCGGTCCAGGAACCGTCGTAGTTCTTCACGTTCGCCTGGCCGAGCAGCTCGTGCAGCACGAACCAGGTGAGCGCGGAGCGCTCGCCGATGCGGCAGTAGGCGATGGTGTCCTTCGCCAGGTCGATGCCCTCGGCCTCGTACAGGGCCTTCAGCTCATCGTCGCTCTTGAAGGTGCCGTCGTCGTTGGCGTTCTTGGCCCACGGGATGTTGCGGGCGCTCGGCACGTGGCCGGGGCGCTGCGACTGCTCCTGCGGGAGGTGGGCCGGGGCGAGCAGCTTGCCGGAGAACTCGTCGGGCGAGCGGACGTCGACCAGGTTGAGGCTGCCGATGGCGGCGATCACGTCGTCGCGGAAGGCGCGGATCGAGGAGTCGACGGCCTGCGCCTTGTACTCGGTCGCGGCGCGGGCCGGCACCTCGGTGACCAGGTCGCGGGAGTCCAGCTCCCACTTCTTGCGGCCGCCGTCCAGCAGGCGGACGTCGCCGTGGCCGTACAGCTTGAAGTACCAGTAGGCGTACGAGGCGAACCAGTTGTTGTTGCCGCCGTACAGGACGACGATGTCGTCGTTGGCGATGCCCTTGGCGCTGAGCAGCGCCTCGAAGCCGGCCTGGTCGATGAAGTCGCGGCGGACCGGGTCCTGGAGGTCGCTCTTCCAGTCGATCCGGACGGCGTTGCGGATGTGGTTCTTCTCGTAGGCGGAGGTGTCCTCGTCGACCTCGACGATGACAACCTTCGGGTCGTCCAGGCGGGCCTGGACCCAGTCGGCGTCGACCAGGACGTCGCTGCGGCTCATGGTGATGTTCTCCATCCGAGGGCGGTTTGCGGAAGGTGCTGCTGCTGGGTGCTCGTCGGCGGCGCCGTTCCGAATCCATGTCCGAATACTGGGACGGACGAGGGTGGCGCGCTGTTCCGAGCGGTGGTCTGTGGTGTGCAGCGGGGACGGCCGGCACCAGGTACCGGGCCAGGTCACCGGGAAAATCGGCGGCGGGCAGGAACTGCCCTGCAAAAACGCCGAGTTAGCGCATTCGACACAGACAGGCGGCCACGCGGCACAGGTCTACCGCCCGCCGCTTCGTGAGGTCCGTCTGTCGCTTCATGCGGACGATGCTAGGGACACGGGGCGCCCCCTGTCACCAGCGTATCGAATGGTGAGACCAGATCGCTCGCATTGCGAGATTTGACCATTCCATGGTGGGTGGGAACCGGCCAACGGCCCTACGGGGCTCCCCACGGGGGCGCCAGCGGGCGCACAGCACGCCGCCCCGCGGTCGGCGCTGGACAGCGCGTCTCGCGGAGCGGAACAGGAAACGGGAGCAGGAAGCGGCAGGGGCCGCGCGGGCCCGCCGAGGGCGACACGGACCGGCGGCGGCAAGGGCGGCGGCCGGGCCGGGGACGTCAGCCGATCAGGGTCACGCCGTCGCCCTGGAAGGACAGCTGGAGGCCCTCCTCCTGCGGCGTCACCCCGGACAGCTTCAGCCCGGCCGGGAGCTGGTCGAGGGTGAAGCTCACCGGATCGACCTTCTGGTTGGTGACCCCCGCGACCATCGCGGCCACCCCGGTGAGCTGGAACCCGTCCGCCGTGACGGTGTTGCCCTCGCTGCGCACCGAACCCTCGCCGACCGCGAGCGGGCCCAGCGCCGCCTTGATCTTGCCCGGGCCGCCGTACGACAGGCTCAACCGGGTGTTGGCACCCACCGGCAGCCGACCGGCGGCGGGCACCATCTGGGACGCGGGCGGCAGCAACTGGGTGAGGTCCGCGTAGGAGATCAGGCCGCTGCCGCTGCCCTTGGCCACCTTGGCACTGGTCAGGCTGTTGCTCACCGTGACACCGGACAGCCGGGCCTTGAAGGAGTGCAGCGCCACCTGACGGGTGCCGTCACCGACGGTCAGCCCGTCGGCCGAGATCCGGAGGTCGTCCACCTCCTTCGAGAGCAGATCGGTGAGGAACGGGACATCACCGATCGACACGTCCGGCCGCTGGCTCATCCGGCCGCTCTTCACCAGCTGCTCGGCGACCTTGTCCTCGGCCACGCCCACGGCGATCCGGTCCGCGCCCACCAGCAGGCCGGAAAGCACCACCAGGCCGATCGTCGCCTTCAGCCAACCGCGCATCGCTCTCCCCCGTCGTCGCCTGCCGCTGCCGTCGTACGCGTCGTTCTCTTCGTCGATCTCGTCGTGCTCGTCGTGCTCGTACTCGTCGGTGTCGTCGTCCTGGTGCGCGCCCCGCCCGGCCGTCCGCCGCCGGGGGCCGCGCCCGCACGACGGTACGACGCCCCGCCCCCGAGCATGGTTCCGGGGCGGGGCGTCGCGGGAGTGCCGCCCGAGCTCAGCCGGCCAGCAGGCGGGTGGCGATCCAGATCAGCGGTGAGGCCACCGCCAGCGGCAGTGCCACGCCCGCCGTCATGTGCACGAACCGGGACGGGAAGTCGTACCCCGCCACCCGGCGGCCGACCAGCGCGCCCAGACCCGCCAGGGCGCCCAGCACCGGCGGGGCCCCGACGACCAGGCCGAACACCACGGCCGCCAGCAGCCCGAGCACCGGGCCCAGCTGCTTCGGGCCGGGCAGCGGCGCGGCGGCCAGGACGGTGGCCAGCGCCACCGCGCCGACCGCCGCCGGCACCCAGTCCGCCAGCAGCAGCGCGGTGCAGAGCACCGTCACCACGGTGGCCGAGCCGAGCACGGTGAGCGCGTAGAACCGCTCCTTCGGGTCCGAGGGGCGGAACGTCTGGAGCACCAGGACGAGCAGGAAGAACCCGCCGAGGGTGCCGACGACGGCCGCCGTCCCCCCGTCGGAGTCGGCCAGCAGCACCGCCACGTCGGCGGTGAGACCGGCCAGCACGGCGAGGGCGATGCCCTGGCGGGCCGGCCACATGCCGTTCAGCCGGAACCAGCCGGCCGCCGTCAGCACCTGGAGCAACGCGACGACCAGCGCCAGCGCCGGCTGCCCGAGCGCCGCCGCGCCGGCCAGCAGCGCGGCCGCACCCGCGGTGATCAGGGCGGGCTGCAGGCCCGGGTCGTTGATCGGCGAGCCGGTCCGGACGGGCGCGCCGGGGGCGGGAGCGGGCTGCGCCGGGACGGCGCCCTGCGGCGCGCCGGCCCGCCGACGGCCGGTGGGGCCACCGGCGGGGCCACCGGCCGGCGCGGGGGCCGGCGGACGCTTGAGCGTCATGGTCGGCGGGTCGAAGACCGGCTGCGGGGCGGGGGCGGGGTTCGCGGCGGGTGCCGGGGCGGGCATCCGGCCGGGCGGCGCGGTCGGCGTCGCACCCGACACCACCACCGGGGGGAGCAGCGTCGTCGCCGCGTCGTCCATCGGCGGGACGGGCGGGAGCAGTGTGGTCGCCGCGTCGTCCACGGGCGGCTGCGCGTACGGCTGCTGTCCGTACGGCTGCTGCTGCGCGTACGGCTGGGACTGTGGCTGGGGCTGCGGCCAGTGCTGCCCGTGTTGGTGCTGCTGCTGGTTCGCCGGGTGACCGCCGTACGGCGGCCGCTCCCCGGGCGCGCCGAGCGGCTGGTGGCCGCCCTGGTGCCCCGGTGCCCGGCCCGTGGCAGGCCGGCCCGCAGCAGGGGCGTACGGCCGAGCCGGGTGCCCCTGCTGCGGATACTGCTCCGGCGCGTACCCCTGCTGCGGGGCGTACGGCTGCTGGGGCTGCGCCTGCGGATGCGGCGGCTGCTGCGACTGCTGCTGCTGCCAGCCGCCCGGGCCGGCGCCCTGCGGGCCGCCGTTCACGTTGTTCGGGTCCGTCACGCCGCTCACCCTCCCGCGAACGGCGGGAGCACCTCGACCGTGCCGCCCTCGCTGAGGGACACCGTCGCGTGGTCACGGCCGCCGACCGGGGAGCCGTCGACCAGGTAGGAGCAGTGGCCGAGCAACCGGACGAGCTTCGGCCGGTCGGCGTGCCGTGCCTTGGCCGCCGCCAGTGCCTCCGCCAGGGTCGCCGCCTCGTACGGCTCCTCGGCCAGCCCGGCCTCCGACTTCGCCGCCGCCCAGTAGCGGATCGTCCCGCTCGCCCGAGCGGCGCTCGCTGGCTCGGTGGTCGCGCCCATGGCAACCCCTTCTCGTCGTCCTCGCCCGGGCCCGGTACCCCGGGCGGGTCGCCACCGGGGCGGCCGAACACCACTCGAAAGAGGTATGCGTACGGTGCCGCCGATGTGCGTCCCATGATGGCGTGTCCGCCGGTGCGACCGGCAATCGCCCTGGCCGCACCGGTGCCGGAGCCCGCGCGAAGCTGTGGCCAGGCTCACCCCGGGGGGCCTCCGAAACCGGCGAACCGCCGCTTTCGAGCCCTCCCGGCGCGGGAGCCGGTCGGCTATCCTCGTCCCCTGAGGGATCCGGGCAGAGTCGCCCCCGGATCCTTTCGTGCTTTCAGGACGCCAGTACGGACGTTCTTGCGATTCGTCGGCCCACCCCCGGCGCGGAGCAGGAACCGCCCCGCCATTCGCGGCACAACGACGTGCCCCGGACCCGGTCGGGGTGTCGGAACCCGGCCCCGGGCCGCCGCCCGGTACGGGACAGACCGGAAGGTTCACGGGATGAGCAGGGCAGAAACGGTGCTTCAGGGGTTGCGGGACCTCCGACGCGCGCGCCGTGCTGCCGTGCGCGCCGGTGAGTCCTCCGGTGAACGCCTGGTCTCCTCCCCCACCCTCCCGTCGCCCGCCGCCTCCCCATCCGGGGCCCGCTGCGCGCGACACCTCCTTGCACGTGCGCCATCCGGCTGTGGCGGCAGCCGTAACGCGACCGCGACGACCCGGAAAGGGGACTACCGGGTATGAGTTCTCTGCTCCTCCTCACCAACGCGCTGCAACCCTCCGCGGAGGTGCTGCCGGCCCTCGGCCTGCTGCTCCACAACGTCCGGGTGGCGCCCGCCGAGGGCTCCGCCCTGGTGGACACCCCCAGCGCCGACGTCATCCTGGTCGACGGCCGACGGGACCTTCCGCAGATCCGCAGCCTCTGCCAGCTGCTGCGCTCCACCGGCATCGGCTCGCCACTGATCCTGGTGGTCACCGAGGGCGGCCTGGCCGCCGTCACCGCCGACTGGGGCGTCGACGACGTCCTGCTGGACACCGCCGGCCCGGCCGAGGTCGAGGCCCGGCTGCGGCTCGCCCTCGGCCGCCTCCAGGTGGCGACCGACGACAGCCCGATGGAGATCCGCAACGGCGACCTCTCGGTCGACGAGGCGACCTACTCCGCCAAGCTCAAGGGCCGGGTGCTCGACCTCACCTTCAAGGAGTTCGAGCTGCTCAAGTACCTCGCGCAGCACCCCGGCCGGGTCTTCACCCGCGCGCAGCTGCTGCAGGAGGTCTGGGGCTACGACTACTTCGGCGGCACCCGGACGGTCGACGTCCACGTCCGACGGCTGCGCGCCAAGCTCGGCGTCGAGAACGAACAGCTGATCGGCACCGTGCGCAACGTCGGCTACCGCTTCGTCGTCCCGGAGAAGCCGGACAAGGGCGAACGGCCGGACCTCTCCCAGCGCTCCTCGGCCGCGCTGGAGGCCTGACCGCCGGCCGGGCGGCTGGCACCCGCCCGGCCTGTACGCATTCGCCCCGTGCTGTCCTGCGGGCGCCTCCCGTGCCGCCGAGGTCCCCCCTGCCCCGGTGGACGCCACACGCGTAGACTCCCCTCGTGGCCAAAGTGACGCGCGACGATGTAGCCCGACTGGCTGGTACCTCGACCGCGGTCGTCAGCTACGTCATCAACAACGGGCCGCGCCCCGTCGCGCCCGCGACCAAGGAGAAGGTGCTCGCGGCGATCGAGCAGCTCGGCTACCGGCCGAACAGCGTCGCCCAGGCGATGGCCTCCCGCCGCACCAACCTGATCGGCATGGTCGTCCCCGACGCCCGCCAGCCGTTCTTCGCCGAGATGGCGCACGCCGTGGAACGCGCCGCCTCCGAGCGCGGCAAGCTCGTCCTCATCGGCAACTCCGACTACGTGGACGACCGCGAGGTGCACTACGTCCGCGCCTTCCTCGGCATGCGGGTCTCCGGCCTGATCCTGGTCAGCCAGGGCCCCTCCCAGCGGGCCGCCGAGGAGTTCGCCGCGATGGAGGGCGCCAAGGTGGTGCTGCTGCACCGCCGGCCCGAGGCGATCGACGACGTCGCGGTGGTCACCGACGACGTGGCCGGCGCCGAGGCCGTCGTCCGCCACCTGCTGGAGGAGCACGGGCACCCCTACGTGGCCTGCTTCGGCGGCCCGGTCGAGTCCCCCGCCCCCGGCGACCCGGTCATCGACCACGTCGAGGGCTGGCAGCGCGCCATGGACGCCCACGGCCTGCCCACCGAGCCGCACCTGATCGACGCGCCCTTCCACCGCTACGGCGCCTACGAGGTCGCACTCGGCCTGCTGCGCTCGGCGAACCGCCCGCCCGCCGTCTTCTGCTCCACCGACGACCAGGCGATCGGCGTGCTGCGGGCCGCCCGCGAGGTCGGCCTGCGGGTGCCGGAGGACCTCGCGGTGGCCGGTTTCGACGACGTGCCCGAGGCCGCCTTCGCCGACCCGCCGCTGACCACCGTCGCCTCCGACCGCGACGCGATGGCCCGGGCCGCCGTGGACCTGGTGCTCGACGACTCGCTGATGGTGCCCGGCTCGGACACCGAACGGGTCCGGAAGTTCCCGTCCCGCCTGGTCATCCGCCGTTCCTGCGGCTGCCGGCCGAGCGAGCCGCAGGACGTCCGGCCCTCCTAGCACCGATCCCGGCCTGACCAGGCTTTATGAGAAGTCAACGGGCTTCTCGGAGGCTTCTGACCCCGTTCTCATCAGATCCTCATCCGGCGGGCGGACGTTGGTCGGCATGAGCGATCAGCAGCACGGCAGCGAGCAGCACGACGACCCGTACCCGCCCTCGTACGCGTACCCGCACCCGCACCCCGCCGAGGGAGAGGTCGTCCAGGGCACCGTCCTCGGCAGCACGACCACCGGGTACCCGGCCGCCGGCCACCCCTCGGTCGGGACCCCGCCCCCTCCCCCGCCCGCGGCGCCGCCGCTGCCGCCGGCGCCCCCGGCCGCCGGCGGACCGGCGTCCCACGGCGGCCACGGCGGCCGGGCCAGGCGCGGCCTCCTGCGCGGCCGGGTCGCGCTGGTCACCGCCGTCGCGGCGGTCGCCGCCGTCCTCGGCGGCGTGACCGGCGGCGTGGTCGCCGCCCAGGAGCACGGCTCCGCCACCCGCACCGGCACCATCGCCAGCCCGGTCTCCGCCCGCTCCGACGGCAGCGCCGACGTCGCCGCCATCGCCTCGGCCGTCTCGCCGAGCGTCGTCCAGATCACCGTGAAGACCGCGAGCGGGACCTCCACCGGCACCGGCGTGGTGCTCGACAGGGACGGCCGGATCCTCACCAACTACCACGTCGTCTCCGGCGCCGCCGAGGGCGGCCAGGTCACCGTCACCTTCAAGGACGGCTCCACCGCCAAGGCCACCGTCACCGGCACCGACAAGTCCCTGGACGCCGCCGTGATCACCGCGAGCGGCGCCCGGAACCTCACCCCCGCCACCCTCGGCGACTCCTCCGCCGTCTCGGTCGGCGACCCCGTGGTCGCCATCGGCAACCCGGAGGGCCTCACCGGCACCGTCACCTCGGGCATCATCAGCGCCGAGAACCGCGAGGTCACCGTCCAGGTCGACGAGGGCGCCACCAGCGGCAACGGCGGCTTCGGCTTCCCCAACCTGCCCGGCCTGCGCGGCAGCACCCCGCAGAGCGGCGGCGAGACCACCACCTACAAGGCCTTCCAGACCGATGCCGCGCTCAACCCCGGCAACTCCGGCGGCCCCCTGATCAACGCGAACGGCCAGGTCATCGGCATCAACTCGGCGATGTACTCGGCGAGCGGCTCCAGCTCCACGGCCGGCGGCAGCGGTGCCGGCAGCGTCGGCCTCGGCTTCGCCATCCCGATCGACGACATCAAGCAGGTGCTGCCGAAGCTGCAGGCCGGGCAGAACATCTAGACGGACAATTACTCCGAGCAGGTCCCCACCCGCAGGCCACCGCACTCCCCCCAGCAGGCTCCCCGCAGGCTCTCCGACGATGAGAAAGGGCAACCGCCCATGACCCCGGCCGCCGACGACCGCACCCCCGCCGAGCCCGGACCGGCCTCCGCCCGGCTCCTCGTGGTCGACGACGAACCCGCCCTGCGGGACGCCCTGGAGAGCAGCCTCGCCTTCGAGGGCTACGAGGTCGCCACCGCCACCGACGGCTACGAAGCGCTGGAGTCCGTCGAACGGGAGAAGCCCGACCTCGTCCTGCTGGACATCATGATGCCCCGGATGGACGGCCTCACCGCCGTCCGCCGGATGCGCTCGCGGGGCGACACCGTCCCGGTGCTGATGCTCACCGCCCGCGACGCCGTCGGCGACCGGGTCACCGGCCTGGACGTCGGCGCCGACGACTACCTCGCCAAGCCCTTCGAACTGGACGAACTGCTCGCCCGGGTCCGCGCCCTGCTCCGCCGCAACGCCCTCGCCACCGAGGCCGCCGCACGCGCCGCGGCCGTCGAGGACGACAGCGAGGTGCTGGCCTTCGCCGACCTCCGGATGAACACCGCCACCCGCGAGGTCACCCGGGCCGGCAAACCGGTCGAGCTGACCCGCACCGAGTTCATGCTGCTGGAGATGTTCCTCTCGCACCCCCGCCAGGTGCTCACCCGCGAGCAGATCCTCAAGGCGGTCTGGGGCTTCGACTTCGAGCCCTCCTCCAACTCCCTGGACGTGTACGTGATGTACCTGCGCCGCAAGACCGAGCAGGGCGGCATGCCCCGGATCATCCAGACCGTACGCGGCGTCGGCTACGCCCTCCGCCCGGCCGCCGGCACCACCGCGTGAGCGACACCACCACCCCACCGCCACCCCTGCTACCGCCCCGCGTCCACCGACGGCAGCGGCTCGCCCGCTGGTACCGCGCCCGGTCCCTGCGCAGCCGGCTGACCTTCCTGACGGCGGCGGCGGTCGCGGTGGCGATCGCACTGTCGGCGCTGGCGTGCTGGTTCATCGTGGAGAAGCAGCTGTACGGGCAGGTGCGCAACGACCTGCGCAGCGTCCAGCTGCCGACGGTCCGGCTCCCGGCCTACTGTCCGACCACTCCGGAGGAGGCGCTGAAGCAGGCCGCCCTGCCGTTCCCGCGCAACGGCACCTCGCAGCAGGACCGGCCCAACTTCGCGTTCCGGGACACCCAGCTCGTCATGACCGACCCGGTCGGGGTCTGCCTGCCGCTCGGCGCCACCAGGGCGATCGACCTCCAGGCCGACGACACCAAGGTCCTCCAACTGCCGCCGAACCAGTCCATCTTCCGCAGCGGCCACTACACCAACGGTGCGCCCGCCATGGTCCGGGTGTACTGGGTCCCCACCGACAAGCCCGGCGGACCGCCCGTGCTGGTCATGATCGCCGCGCCGACCCAGCCGGTGGCGGACTCCCTGCAGCAGCTCGCCCTGATCCTCGGCGGCGTGGCCCTCGGCGGCATCATCCTCGCCGGAGTCGCCGGCCGGTTCGTGGCCCGCTCCGCGCTCAAGCCGGTCGACCAACTCACCGACGTGGTCGAGCACATCGCCCGCACCGAGGAGGTCGGCAGCACCATCCCGGTGCACGGCGACGACGAGATCGCCCGGCTCTCCGCCTCGTTCAACTCGATGAGCACCGCACTCGCCAACTCCCGCGACCGCCAGACGCGGCTGATCGCCGACGCCGGGCACGAGCTGCGCACCCCGCTCACCTCGCTGCGCACCAACGTCGACCTGATGATCCGCAGCGACGACACCGGCCGTCCGCTCCCCGCCGCGACCAGGACCAAGCTGCTCGGCAACATGAAGGCGCAGATGCAGGAACTCACCGTCCTGATCGGTGACCTGCTCCAGCTGTCCCGCCCCGACACCCCCAAGCCGGGCCGGATCCTGGCCGTCGTGGCGCTGCACGAACTCGCCGACCGGGCGGTCGCCCGGGCGAAGCTGCGCGGTCCGGGGCTGGTCTTCGAGACCGACATCGAGCCCTGGTTCGTCCAGGGCGACGCCGCCGCGCTGGAACGCGCCGTGATCAACCTGCTGGACAACGCGGTCAAGTACAGCCCGCCGGGCGCCGCGATCGACGTCCGGCTCCGCCAGGGCGTGCTGACCGTCCGCGACCACGGCCCCGGCATCCCGCCGGAGGAGTTGCCGTACGTCTTCGACCGCTTCTGGCGCTCGCCGTCCTCACGTCAGCTCCCGGGCTCCGGCCTCGGGTTGTCGATCGTCGCGCAGAGCGTGCGGGAGGCCGGCGGCGAGGTGTCGCTGGGACCGGCGCGGGACGGCGGCCCGGGCGCGCTGGCCACCGTCCGGCTGCCGGGCGGCCCGGCGCCCGACTAGACCGGGCCCGGACGGACGGAACGGGCGGGGCGCCCCGACAGCGCCCCGCCCGTTCCACCGCCGGCTACGGTCAGTCGAGGTCGCTGCCCGGGCCGATGACCTTGATGCGGTCCTGCGCCGGCGCCTTCAGCGGCGCGGCCGCCGAGCTGTTGGCACCGAGGTACGCGGCGAAGACGTCCAGGTCGGAGGCGCCGACCAGCTTGTCGGTACCGGCCGCGAAGGCCGGGAAGCCGTCGCCGCCGCCGGCCAGGAACTCGTTGGCCGCGACGCGGTACTTGGCGGCCGGGTCGATCGGCGCGCCGTTCAGCCGGATCGAGTCCGTCAGCACCCGGCCGACACCGGTCTTGCGCATGTCCAGGGTGTAGGTCAGGCCCTTGGACGACTGCAGGATCTTCGGCGAGGCCTCGTTGGACCCGCTCACCTGCTGCTGGAGCAGCTGGACCAGCTGGGCGCCGGTCAGCGTCTTGACCTGCATCATGTTGGTGAACGGCTGGACGGTGAAGGCCTCGCCGTAGGTCACCACGCCGTCGCCCTCGGCGCCGCTCGCCTTGTAGACGAGGTCCGAGCGGATGCCGCCGGGGTTCATGAAGGCGATCTGCGCGCCGCCCTTGTCGGCGGGCGCCAGACCCGCCAGCTGGGCGTCGGCGATCACGTCACCGAGCGGCTTCTCCGGGTCGCTGTTGCCGCGGCCGTTGATGTCCGAGGCGATGAAGCCGAGCGGCCGGTTGGCGATCGGGGCGGCCAGCTTGGAGTAGCGGTCGATCAGCGCCGTCATGTCCGGGGCCTTCTCGACCGTGCGGCGCACGACGTGGTTCTCGGCCTTGACCGAGGGGCGCACGATGCTGCCCGTGGTCCTGTCGAGCTTCAGGTCGATCTCGGTGTAGAGCCGGCCGAAGGAGGCGGCGCTGGTCACCGAGCGCGGCACGCCCTGCGGGTCGGGGATGGTGCAGGCGTAGGCGTTGTGGGTGTGACCGGTGACGATGGCGCCGATCGCCGGGTCCAGGTTCTTGGCGATGTCGACGATCGGGCCGGAGATGCCCTGGCCGGCGGTGCCGCAGTCGTAGTTGTAGACGCTGCTGGCCGGCAGGCCGCCCTCGTGGATCAGGGCGACGATCGAGTTCACGCCCTGCTTCTTCAACTCGGCCGCGTACTTGTTGATCGTGGCGACCTCGTTGCCGAACTTCAGGCCCTTGACGCCCTCGGCGGTCACGATGTTCGGCGTGCCCTCCAGGGTGGCGCCGATGAAGCCGACCTTCACGCCCTGCGACTTGGTCACCCAGTACGGGGCCAGGATCGGCTTGCCGGTCTTCTCGTCGGTGACGTTGGCGGCCAGGTAGTTGAAGTTGGCGCCCTTGAACTTGCGCCCCTCCTCGTAGCAGCCGTCGACCGGGTGGCAGCCGCCCTCCTGGAGGCGGACGAGCTCCTTGGAGCCCTCGTCGAACTCGTGGTTGCCGACGGCGGTGACGTCCAGGCCGAGCTTGTCCATCGCCTCGATGGTCGGCTCGTCGTGGAAGAGCGCCGAGGTCAGCGGGGAGGCGCCGACGATGTCACCGGCGGCGACGGTGATCGAGTCGTCGGCCGGTATCCGGGCCTGGCGCAGCGCGGTGGCCAGGTACTCGATGCCGCCGGCCGGGGTGCTGACCGCCTGGCCGGTCGCCGGGTCGATCTCCCGGATGGTGCCGGACGAACCGGCCGGGGGCTCCAGGTTGCCGTGGAAGTCGTTGATCGCCAGCAGCTGGAGGTTGACGGTCTTGTGACGCTTGGCGTCCGCGGCCTGGGCGGCGGTCGGCATGGCCACGGTGCCGACGAGGCCGGCCGCGGCGACGGCGGCCAGTACCGCGCGTCGGGATCTGACGGTGAGCATGAAGGTCCCCTGCACCTTGAGAGAGCGCCCGGCTGTGGACATGTGTGGGCGGGCGACGGTGTCGTTGCGCCAGTGCAGCCTAGAGTCAACGCGCGTAGCTGTCAGGACCCTGGACGTAACGACAGGGTTACCTGCTGACGAACCGTCGCCGCACGCCGGGCCCGCCGACGGGTCGACCCGGGTCGGCGGGGGCAGCGGCGGACGGGGTGCGGCGGGCGCGCCGGTGGGCGCCGGCGTCCGGCTCAGAGACCTGGTTCGGACGCCAACTGACGCTCTGCACGGGTCCGCTCGGCGACCGTGTCCTCCGTCATCGCACGGTCGGTGTAGACCAGTGGCCGCTCGGCGTCGGTGATGATGTGCTTCACCACCTGCACGTTGCCGTTGACGTCCCAGACCGCGATGCCCGGCGAGAGTGTGGGGATGATCTCAACCGCCCAGCGCGGCAGACCCAGCACCCGGCCGGTGGCTCTCGCCTCCTCGGCCTTCTGCATGTAGATCGTCCGGGTGGAGGCCATCTTGAGGATCGCCGAGGCCTCCTTGGCCGCCGCGCCGTCCACCACGTCCGACAGGTGGTGGACCACCGCCACGAAGGAGAGTCCGAGCCGGCGCCCGAACTTCAGCAGCCGCTGGAACAGCTGGGCGACGAAGGGACTGTTGATGATGTGCCAGGCCTCTTCGACCAGGAAGATGCGCTTGCGCCGGTCCGGCCTGATCCAGGTGTGCTCCAGCCAGACGCCGACGATCGCCATCAGGATCGGCATCGCGATCGAGTTCCGGTCGATGTGCGACAGGTCGAACACGATCAGCGGCGCGTCCAGGTCGATGCCGTCGGTGGTCGGCCCGTCGAACATGCCCCGCAGGTCACCGTCGACCAGTCGGTCCAGCACCAGCGCCACGTCCAGGCCCCAGGACTGCACCTCGTCCACCGCCACGCCCAGCGACTCCACCGAGGCCAGCTCGGGGCTGCGCAGGGTGTCGATGATGTCGTCCAGCACCGGCTGCCGGTCGGTCACCGAGGCGATCACATGGGCGTGCGCCGCCTTCAGCGCGAACCCGGCCCGCTCCTCCAGCCCCCGCCCCATCGCCACCTCGACGATGGTGCGCAGCAGCGACAGCTGACCGGTCTGGGTGATCGCCGGATCCAGCGGGTTGAGCTTCACCCCGCCGTCCCGCGCCGCCATCGGGTCGAGCCGGATCGACTTTATGCCCAGGGCGTTGGCGATCAGGTTCCACTCGCCGACGCCGTCCTCGCCCTGCGCGTCCAGCACCACGACCTGCCGGTCGCGGAACCGCAGCTGGCGCAGCACGTACGTCTTCTCCAGCGCCGACTTGCCGTTGCCGGACTCGCCGAGCACCAGCCAGTGCGGGGCCGGCAGCTGCTGCCCGTACAGCTGGAAGGGGTCGTAGACGTAGCCCTTGCCGCTGTACACCTCACGGCCGATGATCACGCCGGAGTCACCCAGCCCCGGCGCGGCGGTGGGCAGGTAGACCGCCTGCGCCTGGCCGGTGGAGGTGCGCACCGGCAGCCGGGTGGTCTCCACCTTGCCGAACGTCAGGCTGGTGAACGCGTCGGTGAGGTTGCCGATCGCCATGCGGGGCCTCCAGGTGGATCAGCGGCGGATGCCGGTGGCGAACGGCAGGGTGTTGACGAACGCCCGGTGGTGCTCGCGGTCGCACCACTCCAGCTTGAGGTAGCTCTTGCCGGCCGAGGCACGGATGGTCCGCTTGTCGCGGGCCAGCGCCTCCGGGTTGCGCGAGGAGACCGTGATGTAGCCGACCAGGTTCACCCCGGCCGCGCCGGAGGCCAGGTCGTCACCGCGCTGGTCGACCCGGCCGGTGTGGGCCAGGTCGCGCGGGTCGACCGTGCGGTTCATCTTGGCGGCGCGGCTGGCCTCCGCCTCGTCGTTGGTCTTCTCGGTGAGCATCCGCTCGATCGCGACGTCGGTGGGCTCCAGGTCCATCGTCACCGCGACCGTCCGGATCACGTCCGGGGTGTGCACCAGCAGCGGCGCAAGGAAGTTGACGCCCACCGGGGTCAGCGGCCACTCCTTGATCCAGGCGGTGGCGTGGCACCAGGGCGCGCGGGTCGCCGACTCGCGGGTCTTCGCCTCCAGGTACTGCGGGTGCGTCGCGTCCAGCTCGGCCGGCCAGGCGTTGCGCCGGGACATCGCCTGGATGTGGTCGATCGGGTGGTCCGGGTCGTACATCGAGTGCAGCAGCGAGGAGAGCCGGGCCTGCCCGAGCGGCTGGCGCACCCGGATGTCCGCCTCCGCCAGCCGCGCGCAGATGTCCGTCAGCTCCCGGGCCATCACCGCGGCCAGGCCCTCGTCGTCCCGGGCCCGCCGCGCGGTCGCCGTCCGGCCCATCGCGTGCGCCTCGGCCGCCAGGTCGCGGGTGTAGTGCATGCAGGCCACCAGGTACGCCCGGTGCTGCTCGGAGGAGGTCGACACCATCGACTGCAACTGGTCGTACGAGTCCTTCAACCAGCCCGGCGCGTTGTGGTCACCACGCCGCTCCACGTCCTTGGCGTGCGCGTCCGGATCGGCCGGCAGCGTACGGGCCAGGATCTGCAGCCGCGTCACGAAGCCGTCCCCGTTGGCGACGTGCTTCAGCAGCGTGCCGAACCGGTCGACCAGGGCCTCCTGGTCCTCCGAGTCGCGCAGACCGACGCCCGGGCCCTCGATCTCGATCGCGGCCGTCACCGTCCGCCGCTCCAGGTGCATCAGCACCCCGACCTCGTCCGGCCCGAACGGCGCCGCCAGCCAGCGCAGCCGCCCCACCCCGGGCGGCGGGCCGACCTCGACCTCGCGCCCGTCCATCCGGGTGCCGGCGTCCATCGCGTCCGACTTCCACACCGCCCGCCCGCTGCGGACCGTCCGGCGGTAGGTGCGGTTGATCTCCACCCACTTGTAGAACGTCCGGCGCCGGTACGGCACGTAGACCGCCGCGATGGCCAGCAGGGGCAGGCCGACCAGACCCGCGATCCGCAGCGGCAGGATCGGCATCAGCAGGCCCCAGAGCATGCCGAGGAACGCCCCGAAGATGATCAGGACGATCTCGCCGGACTCCCGGTTGCGGCCGATCGGCGCGTTCGGGCGGGCCTTGCCGATCAGGTAGGTGCGGCGCTGGTGCACGTACGGCTGGGCGTACTGGGCGCCGTACTGGCCGAGTGGTTCGCTGCTCACTTACCCGTCACCCTCCCTTCGCTGGATTGCTGTCGCGGGTCGAAGCCGTGGCCGGCGAGGCCTGCGGCGGCGGTGCCGGGGTGCGCGAGGCGTGGGCGGCGATGCCCGGCGCGACCGAGCCGCCGCCGCCACCCGGGCTGCCGCCGCCACCCTGCGCGCCGCGGTCGCCGTGCGTACTGATGCCCTGCTTGACCAGGTTCGCCGTACCGTTGATCATCGCCGATCCGGCCGACACCGCGCTGGCCCTGGCATGGCGCATGCTCATGATCTCGTCGCCGAAGCCCGGCACGAAGCGGTAGACGGAGGCGCTCGCGAAGATCGACAGGAAGAGGATCGCCAGGCCGGACAGCACCCGCGCGAAGTCGTCGTTGGCCCCGGCGCCGGTGGCCACCGCGCCGGCCAGCCCGAGGATGATCACGATGATCGGCTTCGCCAGGTCCACCGCCAGCATCACCCCGGCCCAGCGGCGCACGTGCTTCCACAACTGCTTGTCCACCAGCCCCGCGTACACCGCCGTCCCCAGCAGCGCGCCCACGTACAGCATCGCCGCCCGGATCAGCAGCTCGATCCAGAGCACCGCCGCCGCCAGCACGGCCACCAGCGACACGATGATCAGGATCAGCGGCCCGCCGCCCATGTCACCCTTCTCCAGGGTGTCCGCGAACCCGCCCAGGTACGTCCCGGTGTCCGACTTCGTCCCCACCGCGATCGCCGTGGTCAGCCCGTCCGTCGCACTGACCACGGTGTACAGGATCAGCGGCGTGAACGCCGAGGCCACCACGGTCAGCCACAGGAAGCCGATCGCCTCCGAGATCGCCGTCGTCAACGGCGCACCGCGCACCGCCCGCTTCGTCACCGCCAGCAGCCAGAGCACCAGCGTGATGATCGTCGAAGCGGCGAACACCACCGCGTACTGCTGCAGGAACGACGCGTTGGTGAAGTCCACCTGCGTCGTCCCGTCGATGGCCCCCGACAGCTTCCGCACCACCCAGGCCGCCGCCTGCGCGCAGCCCTTGGCCAACGCCCCGAGCGGATCGGTGACACTCCCGACCGTCCCGGAGCCGGGAATGACCACCGCCCCGTTCGGGGCGCAGCCCGCGTCGCTGCCGGGAATCGGCAGGTCGACCTTCTGACAGGTGGCGCTCGGGGACGGCGTCGCCGTCGGCGACGGCTCCGCGAACGCCCGCTGCGCGGTCAGCAGCGCCGCCACCTGCACGGCGGCCACCGCCCCCGCGAACGTGCCGGCCAGGCGGACACCGGGTCGCGCGGCGGCGCGGGCGACAGGGCGCGCGGCACGGCGCCGCGGGGTGGACTCAACGGGCATAGCGGAAACCCCCGAACTGCTGGACGGCGCCGGTGATCTCCTCGGCGGTGGCGGCCTGCTGGTCGCCCGGCATCGGGGCTGGGCCAGGCCGGCTTGCGTAGTCGGTGAGCTTCCAGTCGCCGCCCGCCCAGCGCAGGGTCAGGGTGAGGGTGAACCAGTTCTCCATGACCGGCTGGACGGAACGCTCGCCGGCGAGCCCGGTGAGGCCGGTGCACCAGACCTCGATCTTGGCCTCGCCGTCGCTGTAGCCGACCGACTTGGCGCCCACCGGGACGGTGCGGCTGACGAAGGTGAGGCCCTTGGGCGCACGGCCCTGGGCGTCGAGGCCGTAACGGGCCGCGGTGTCCCCGCCGAACCCCTGGTCCAGGCGGGTCTGGAGGGCGGTGAGGGCGGACGGGTCGGCGATGGTGGCCACGATGGTGTGGCGGCTGTCGGTGCGGAACATGTCGGCCGAGCCGATGGCGACCGCGTAGTTGGTGGCGGCCGACTGCGCGCCCTGGTCGGTGTGCGGGAAGCCGCCGGCGATCCCGTTGGTGGCGGTGCCGACCGGCTGGTCGCCGCTGGGGGCCGGGCCGGCGCCGGAGGCGGCCGTGGGGGCGACCCCGTCGGCCGAGCGGGCGGGCGCGGTGCCCGGATCGGCCTTGCCGCGGTTGGCGATGGAGATCGCCACCACCAGCAGGGTGACCACCACCAGGACGGCCAGCAGGGTGCGCATCGGGCGCGGCTGACGGCCGGTCGGCTGGGAGGAGGGCTGTTCGCCGACCGGCAGCCGCGTACGGGTGTGCGGCTGGTCGTCGGACAACGGCACGGCGGCCCTCCTGGTGCGGGGAGCCGGGGCGGCTCCGGGGTCCCCTCCGCCCGTGGGCGGGCGCGGAGGGAGGGGTGAATGGGTGGACTCCCGACGGGGACTCCGCCGGGTCCGGCGGCCGGGCGGGAGGGCGGCTGTGCCGCCCACGCGCGCCCGAACTGTCCGATCGTCAGATGGCCATGCCGTACACAATGGTGAACAGAGTGCCAAGTGATCCAATGATGAACACGCCGGTCAGCCCGGCGATGATCAGCCCCTTGCCCTGTTCGGCGCCGAAGCTGTCCCGCATGGCGGTCGCGCCGATCCGCTGTTTGGCCGCACCCCAGACGGCCAGGCCGAGGCAGGCCAGGATCGCCACGGCCATGACGACCTCGACCATCACCCGGGCCTCCGACCCGAGACTTGCGAACGGGCCCCAGTCCGGGGCGATCCCGCCGATGATGGTGTCGATATTCGGCTTCTTAGGAGGGTCCTCGGCCAGGTGGCCGATCGCGAGGCTGTCCACGCTGCTCAGGTTCATTTCCATCTCACCGCCCGATCAGGCAAATTCAAGGGCCCAGACCCCGTCCGCGCGAAGGGTCGGTACCTATTCTTGGCCAGATCTGATGTCGACTTGGCTGCTTCTCGCGGATTGGTCGTGAGGCACGGGACACGTACGCGAGGATGTCCACCGTACGAAGGATAGCGCTCACTCTTTGTATCTCTGATGATTGCGGTGAGCAACGCCTTCCGGGACACTTCAACTGACGATTCGTCGGGATGGTGCTGATGGTACTCCGGAAGGCCGGTACGGCCGCTGCCGCTGCGGGAGTTGTCGCAGTCGGCTTCATCGGGCTGGTCACGGTTGCGACGTATGCGGCGAGCGGTGCGCCGCAGCAGTCGGCCAATCGTGCCGACCTCTCCCCCGGCACCGTTCCGGCGGTCTACCAGGGGCCGATCCAGCAGTGGGGCGCGCTCTGCCCGGAGATCTCCCCGCCGATGCTCGCGGCACAGCTGTACCAGGAAAGCGGCTTTGACCCGGGCGCCCGATCACCCGTCGGCGCACAGGGAATGGCGCAGTTCATGCCGGCCACCTGGGGAACATACGGCACGGACGGCAACAATGACGGCAAGAAGGACGTCTGGGACCCACTGGACGCGATCGCCTCGGCCGCGACGTTCGACTGCGCACTCGCCGACGACGTCGCCAAGGTGCCGGGCGACCGCCAGGCCAACCTGCTGGCCGCCTACAACGCGGGCCCGTACGCGGTCACGAAGTACGGCGGGGTGCCGCCCTACAAGGAGACCCAGGGCTACGTGAAGAACATCCAGGCGATGGCCCGGAGCTTCGCCGCGCCGACCGCGCCGGTGGCGGTCTCCCAGCAGTCGGCCGGCGCGATCTACTTCGCGCAGACCAAGCTCGGCACCCCGTACCTGTGGGGCGGCGAGGGCCTGCCCTCGCAGAACGGGCGGTTCGACTGCTCCGGGCTGACCAATGCCGCGTACGCCAGCGTGGGCATCACGCTCCCCCGGGTCGCCAACGACCAGTGGTACGCCGGGCAGCACCCCTCGCGCGACCAGCTGCGCCCGGGGGACCTGGTGTTCTGGGCGACGGACCTGAGCGACCCGCGCAGCATCCACCACGTCGGCATCTACGTCGGCGGCGGATACATGATCAACGCGCCGCACACCGGCGCGGTGATCCGCTACGACAAGATCGACACCAAGGAGTACATCGGCGCCACCCGGGTCACCTCGGACGGCGCCGAGGCCCTGCCGGCGCGCAACGCGGACGGCAGCATCACCGGCCCCAGCCGCCCGGGCACCACCACCCCGGACGCCCCCTCCCCGACCCCCGCCGCCCCCGCCGCCCCCGCGAACCAGGCGGCCCCCGCGCCGCCGTCCGCGCCCGGATCCGCCACCGCCCGGCGGGCCGTGGCGGGCGGCACGGCTCCGACAGGTGCAGGTCAAAGCTCCGCAAAGAGCTGATCCGTCCGGGCCCCCGGGTGTGATTGCGCTGTGGACGCTGAGTCAAGTTTCCATAACCGCGCGTTTCCGTGGAACGCTGTACACCGGTTATGACGTTGTGTCCGTTGGCCCCTCGTCAGCTCCCTGAACAGGGCGGAGCTGCTCGGGCCACGGCCGGATCGAACAGGTGCTGCGGACCAGAAGGAGGTGCGGCGTGTCGACGCCGCTTGCCGACACGACCAACCCCGACCTCGGACTGCTCTACGCCGTCAACGGCCTCGCCAAGCGCTCCCCGCAGTGGTTGGACCACGCGGTCTCCTGGATCGGCGAGTACGGCATCCTGATCGGCCTGGCCCTGCTGGGCCTGATCGGCTGGCTCCAGGCCAGACGTCGCCCGGACGCCCCGGTGGCCGTCGCCGGGCTGCTCTGGGCGCCGCTCGCGGTCGCTCTCGCCGAGCTGGCGAACCTGCCGATCGCCGCCATCGTCGACCGTCCGCGTCCGTTCGTCGACCACACCGGGCTGGACGTGCTGGTGGAGGGCAAGGAGGGCACCCACTCCTTCGTGAGCGACCACTCGACGATGTCGATGGGCATCGCGGTCGCGCTGTTCCTGGTGAACCGGCGGCTGGGCTGGATCGCCGGCGGCCTCGCCCTGCTGCAGGGCTTCTGCCGGATGTACATGGGCGTCCACTACCCCACCGATGTGATCGGCGGCTTCGCGCTCGCCACCGCGGTCGTGCTGCTGCTGGCGCCGATCGCGATGGCCGTCCTGGTCCCGCTCTGCCACGCACTGAGCCGGACCGCCGTCGCCCCGCTGATCCGGGCGCCGCAGGGCGGCGCCCGGCCGCGCGGACGCCGACGGGGGCGCGAGCCCGGCAGCGTGACGTCCGACGAGCAGCCGCCCGAGTCCGACCTGGCGGCGTAGCCGGCCCTCTCGAAGGTCCGGCCCGCCCCTGCGTCCGGTCGGCGCGCTACAGCCGGTCGACGCCGGTCTCGGCGAGGTGGTCGGCGGCCTCGCGTCTGGTCAGGTCACGGGAGCGGCGGGCCGGCGAGAACCAGCCACAGCTGCAGGTCGCGAAGCAGAAGGAACCGCGCTCGCTGATCGCGACACGGTGCTCGGGCATCCTGGTGGTGCCGGGGGCAGCCGGCAGCTCACTGTGCACGTGCTTCACCGTAACGCGCCCGGCACCCGGCGCGCGACGCTTTGCGCGCGCCGGGTGCCGGGTAACCCTTCGATGCCCAACTCGTTTGCCCGGAAAGAGCTCTGCCCACCCGGTGGTGGTGGCCGGCGGGGCAGTCGGGGCCCGAGGGGGTTGTCGCGAGGATGAAGATGACCGACCAGCAGCGCAGCGACCGGCGGCACGGCCGCCCACTGCCCCACCTGCGCTCGGCGGCCGGGGCCGCCGTGCTCGCCGCCGCCCTGGCCGGGCTGGCCGGCTGCTCGGGAGCCACCGCGGACTCCGGCGGCTCGGCCGACCAGAAGGCGGGCGCCTCCGACCGGCTCTCCGCCGACCCGGTGACGGCCGTGCGCAGCGCCGCCGACATCACCGGCCGGACGGGCTCCGCACACGCCGCCACCGAGCTGATCACCGAGTCCGCCGAGAAGAAGGCCGTCTTCACCGGCACCGGCGGCTACGACTACGTGAAGCGGATCGGGCGGCTGGAGGTGGCGGTGCCGCCGGGCGCGGCGACCACCGGGAAGATCGTCGAGGTGGTCCTGCCGGGCACCGTCTACCTGCAGAACAGCGGCGCCAAGGTGCCCGAGGGCAAGTGGGTCAAGCTCGACGTGCGCCAGCTGCCGGACGGCAACCTGGTCAGCGGCGGCGCCACCGACCCGGCCTCCGCCGCGGGTGCGCTGCGCGGGGCCCAGAAGGCGGACCTGGTCGGCACCGAGACCGCCGACGGGGTCCCGCTGAAGCACTACCGGGGCACCCTGGACCTCACCAAGGCGGCGGACGCCACCGGTGGCCGGGGCGGGGACGGCCTGCGGATGGGGGCCCAGACCTTCACGGCCAAGGACGTCCCGTACGACGCCTGGCTGGACGAGCAGGGGCGGCTGCACAAGGTGGTCGAGGTCTTCACCTTCGCGGGGGTGGCCGGGTCCAAGGAGGCGAAGGACCAGGTGAAGGTGACGTCCACCACCACGCTGTCGGACTTCGGCAAGCCGGTGGAGGCGGCCGAGCCGCCCGCCGCCGACATCTACGCGATGAAGCCCACGGAGAGCCCGAAGTAACCGGGCACAGGGGCGCCGCCGGAACGGGTGGGCCACCCCGGGCAGCGCGGCCCACCCGTTTCGGCGGCGCCGAGATGACCCGTCCGTGCCATGTGGACGGGCTCCGAAGTGCCTAGGCTGGACATCGGGTGGCTGCCGCCCGGGCTGGCGAGGCGCTGAAGGGGTGGTGCAGGTGGTGTCGTCCACGGGCGGCCGCAGCGGCGGCCACGAGGACGCGGCCCTCGACGAGATCGACCTGGCCGGCGAGCTGATGATCGCCGCCACGGCCAGTGACGACGACCGGCTGCCGCCGGAGCGGATCGACGAGGTGCTGCTGCTGGACCGGCCGGACGGCGGTGCGGCCGCGGACCGGCCCTCGGGGGCCGGGTACTAGGCGCCCCCGGAGCGGCCCCCGGGGCGGGGGGCCGGCGCCCGGGAGCCGGGTGCGGGGCGGGGCGCTAGCTGCGCAGCAGCCGGCCGATCGCGGCGGTGGCCTCCGCCACCTTGGCGTCCAGCTCGGCGCCGCCCTCCTCGGCGGCCGCGGCGACGCAGTGCCGCAGGTGCTCCTCCAGCAGCGAGAGCGCGAAGGACTGCAGGGCCTTGGTGCCGGCCGACACCTGGGTCAGCACGTCGATGCAGTAGACGTCCTCGTCGACCATCCGCTGGAGGCCGCGGATCTGGCCCTCGATCCGGCGCAGCCGCTTGAGGTGGGCGTCCTTCTGGGCGCTGTACCCGTGCGGACCGTGCCCGCCGTGGTGCCCGGTCGTCTCCGGGGCGGCCGGCGCGGAGGCTTCGCCGTGCGGCTCGCTCCCGGGCGCGTGGTCCGGGTCGGTACGCGCTTCCGTCGTGGTCATCGGCCCGCCTTCGTCTGGGTGCCTGGGTGGCTGCGTCGACCTCCAGTGTCCAACACCGGGGCCGGTCGTGGTGTTCCTCCGACGCGGTCCGCGGGCCGGGAGCGGCTCAGGAACGGCTCCGGAGCGGCTCCCGGCGGGGTTCCCCCGTCCGGGGAACACCCCACTGTTCCGCGCGCACGACGGGGGCAATCCGTGCGAGGTTCCGTCAGACTGGGGACTCACGTCCGCACATGGGTGTGCGGGCCGGGTCCACTGCTGCGGCGGCCAAACGGAAGGGGAGGTTCCGCCTCCTCCCGCACCACCCCGTTTGCGCAATTGCGCTTGGTTGCACCTAGCATCGTTCAGTCCCTACCCCGCACATCGGAGATTTCCGTGCGTTTTAGCCTGACCCCGAAGGAGACGAGTTTCTACGACATGTTCGCCGCTGCCGCGGAGAACCTTGTCGTCGGATCGAAGCTCCTGCTGGAACTGCTGGGATCAGACGTGTCGGCCCGCGCGGAGATCGTCGAGCGCATGCGCGCCGCCGAGCACGCCGGGGACGACACCACCCATGCGGTCTTCCACCAGCTGAACTCGTCCTTCATCACGCCCTTCGACCGCGAGGACATCTACAGCCTCGCCTCGTCGCTGGACGACATCATGGACTTCATGGAGGAGGCCGTCGACCTGGTCGTCCTCTACGACATCCAGACCCTCCCCAAGGGCATCGAGCAGCAGATCGAGGTGCTGGCGCGCGCGGCCGAGCTCACCGCCGAGGCGATGCCGAACCTGCGCACCATGTCCAACCTGACCGAGTACTGGATCGAGGTCAACCGCCTGGAGAACCAGGCCGACCAGATCCACCGCAAGCTGCTCGCCCACCTGTTCTCCGGCCAGTACGACGCCATCGAGGTGCTCAAGCTCAAGCAGGTCGTGGACGTCCTTGAGGAGGCGGCGGACGCGTTCGAGCACGTCGCCAACACGGTGGAGACCATCGCCGTCAAGGAGTCCTGACCCTCGTGGACACGGCTGCACTCATCGCCGTCCTCGGCGTTGCGTTCTTCTTCACCTACACCAACGGCTTCCACGACTCCGCGAACGCCATCGCCACCTCGGTCTCCACCCGGGCCCTCACCCCGCGGGCCGCGCTCGCGATGGCCGCCGTGATGAACCTGGCCGGCGCCTTCCTCGGCAGCGGCGTGGCGCACACCGTCTCCCAGGGCATCATCGAGACCCCGACCGGCAACCAGGGCATGGCGATCCTGTTCGCCGCCCTCGTCGGCGCGATCACCTGGAACCTGGTCACCTGGTACTTCGGTCTGCCCTCCTCCTCCTCGCACGCGCTCTTCGGCGGCATGGTCGGAGCGGCGCTGGCCGGCGGCACCGAGGTGTTCTGGAGCGGCGTCGTCGACAAGATCGTCATCCCGATGGTCGTCTCGCCGATCGTCGGTCTGGTCGGCGGCTACCTGGTGATGCTCGCGATCCTGTGGATCTTCCGGCGGGCCAACCCGCACCGCGCCAAGCGCAACTTCCGGGTCGCCCAGACCGCGTCGGCCGCCGCCATGGCGCTCGCGCACGGTCTGCAGGACGCCCAGAAGACCATGGGCATCGTGGTCATGGCGCTCACCATCTCGGGCCACCAGACCACCGACGGCATCCCGGTCTGGGTGAAGATCTCCTGCGCCACGATGCTCTCGCTGGGCACCTACGCGGGCGGCTGGCGGATCATGCGGACCCTCGGTCGCAAGATCATCGAGCTGGACCCGCCGCAGGGCTTCGCCGCCGAGGCCACCGCCTCGACGGTCATGTACATCACCTCGTTCGTCTTCAAGGCGCCGATCTCCACCACCCACGTGATCACCTCCGCGATCATGGGCGTGGGCGCCACCAAGCGGATCCGCGCGGTCCGTTGGGGAGTGGCGAAGAACATCGTGCTCGGCTGGTTCATCACGATGCCGGCGGCCGCCATCGTCGCAGCGCTGATGTACTGGTTCGTCCACCTGTTCTGGGGCTGAGGGACAGGACCGCCGGGACGAGACCGCCCGGCACGCATGGCAAGGGCCCGCCCCCACATCTCGGGGGCGGGCCCTTCCTCATACTTCGCGGCGGCACCGCCATGCAGCACCACGAAGCAGCTCGTGCTCCGGGCGGTCTAGCCGAAGCGGCCGGAGATGTAGTCCTCGGTCGCCTGGACGGACGGGTTGGAGAAGATCCGCTGGGTGTCGTCCAGCTCGACCAGCTTGCCGGGCTGGCCCACCCCGGCCAGGTTGAAGAAGGCGGTGCGGTCGCTGACGCGGGCCGCCTGCTGCATGTTGTGCGTCACGATCACGATGGTGAACTGGGACTTCAGCTCGCCGATCAGGTCCTCGATGGCGAGGGTGGAGATCGGGTCGAGCGCCGAGCAGGGCTCGTCCATCAGCAGGACCTGCGGCTCGACCGCGATGGCGCGGGCGATGCAGAGCCGCTGCTGCTGACCGCCGGAAAGGCCGGCGCCCGGCTTGCTCAGCCGGTCCTTGACCTCGTTCCAGAGGTTGGCGCCCTTGAGGGACTTCTCCACCACGCCGTCCAGGACCGACTTCTTGCGCACGCCCGAGAGCTTCAGACCGGCGATCACGTTGTCGTAGATCGACATGGTCGGGAAGGGGTTCGGGCGCTGGAAGACCATGCCGACCGAGCGGCGGACGGCGACCGGGTCGACGTGCGAACCGTAGAGGTTCTCGTCGTCCAGGAGCACCTTGCCCTCGACCCGGGCGCCGGGGATCACCTCGTGCATCCGGTTGAGGGTCCGAAGGAAGGTGGACTTGCCGCAGCCGGAGGGGCCGATGAAGGCCGTCACCGAGCGGGGCTCGATGCTCATCGAGATGTCCTCGATGGCCTTGGTGGTGCCGTAGAAGGCGGACAGTCCGCTGACGTCGATGCGCTTGGCCATGATCGTTACTTCTCTCGCCCGCGGCCGGGGGCCGCTAATGAATTCTGGGTCGTACGTCAGTCGGTCGCTCAGTGTCCGCCCTTGGGCGAGCGCCAGCGCGCGATGCCCCGGGCGATGAGGTTGAGCCCCATCACGAAGGCGATCAGCACCAGCGCCGCACCCCAGGCACGGGCGTAGCCGTAGTCGTTGTTCACCACCGCGTACTGCTGCCAGATGTACATCGGCAGCGACTGCTGCGGCCCGTCGAACGGGTTGCTGTTGATGTAGTCGGCTCCGAAGACCAGCATCAGCACCGGGGCGGTCTCGCCCGTGATGCGGGCGACCGCGAGCATCAGACCGGTGGTGATGCCGCCGATCGCGGTGGGGAGGACGATCCGCAGGATGGTCTTCCACTTCGGCACACCGAGTGCGTACGACGCCTCGCGCAGCTCGTTCGGGACGAGCTTCAGCATCTCCTCGGTGGAGCGGACCACCACCGGCATCATCAGGATCGCCAGCGCCATGGCGCCGGAGAAGCCGGAGTAGTCGAAGCCGAGGGCGATGTTCCACAGCGACAGGATGAACAGACCGGCGACGATCGACGGGACACCCGTCATGACGTCGACGAAGAAGGTGACCACCTTGGCGAGCCGGCCGCGGCCGTACTCGACGAGGTAGACGGCGGTCAGCAGACCGATCGGGGCGGCCATCGCGGTGGCCAGCAGGACCTGCTCCAGGGTGCCGATCAGCGCGTGGTAGATGCCACCGCCGGGGCCCGAGGAACGCACGCCCTTCATGGAGTGCGACAGGAAGTAGCCGTCCACCACCTCGGCACCCTGCTGGAAGGTGTAGACGGTGAGCGCGGCCAGCGGCACCACGGCGAGGATGAAGGCGACCCAGACCACCGAGGTGGCGAACCGGTCCTTGGCCTGGCGGCGGCCCTCGACCCGGACCGCGAGCGCGTAGCTGATCACCAGGAACAGCAGCGCGGAGATCAGGCCCCACTGCAGGTGGCTCTCCAGGCCGCCGACCGCACCGATCCCGCAGCCGAGGGCGATCGAGCCGGCGGCGACGGCGGCCGGGGCCCACTTGGGCAGCCGGTTGGCGGTCAGCGGGCGGCCGACCGGACGGGCGTCCGCCGGAACGGACGTGGTCGCAGCGGTCATGAGTTGGCCCCCGAGTACTCCTTGCGGCGGGCGACGATCAGCCGCGCGGCACCGTTCACCAACAGGGTGATCACGAACAGGACGAGGCCGGAGGCCATCAGCGCGTCCCGGCCGAAGGGCTGGGCCTCGTTGAACTTCAGCGCGATGTTCTGCGCGAAGGTGCCGCCGCCCGGGTCGAGCAGGTGGAGCGAGAGGACGCTGTTCGAGGAGAGCACCACCGCGACCGCGATGGTCTCGCCGAGCGCGCGGCCGAGGCCGAGCATCGAGGCCGAGATGATGCCGGGGCGGCCGAACGGCAGCACCGAGGTGCGGATCATCTCCCAGCGGGTCGCGCCGAGCGCGAGCGCCGCCTCCTCGTGCATCCGCGGCACCTGCCGGAAGACCTCACGGCTGACCGCGGTGATGATCGGCAGGATCATGATGGCCAGCAGGATGCCGACGGTGAACAGGGTGCGCGGCACGGTGCCGGCCCGGGACTGGTCGAAGATGTACGTCCAGCCGAGGTACTCGTCCATCCAGCTGGTCAGCCCGTCCAGGTGCGGCACCAGGAAGAGCGCGCCCCAGAGGCCGTAGATGATGCTGGGCACGGCCGCCAGCAGGTCCACCAGGTAGGCGAACGGCTGGGCGATCTTCCGCGGCGCGTAGTGCGAGATGAACAGCGCGATCCCGATGGCCACCGGGACGGCGATCGCCATCGCGATCGCCGCGCTGACGATGGTGCCGAACGCGAGGACGGCGATGCCGAAGACCGGCTTCGGGGCGTCCGGCGTCCACTCGAAGGTGGTGAGGAAGTTGCCCTCGTTCTTGCTCAGGGCGATGCCCGAGCGCCAGGTCAGGAAGCCTGCGATGGCGGCCATGACGACCAGCAGCAGGATGCCCGACCCACGGGCGGCGTTCATGAAGATCTTGTCGCCGAGCCGGCTGTCACGCCTGCGGCGTTCCCCGCCTTGCGGGGCGGCAGGGGTGGATGAAGTCATTGGTCTACTCCGGTCTGGTGGTGCTGCCCCGAGGGGGCGGCACCCTGGCGGCGGTGCCCCGGACGTGCTTTGCGAACGACGTGCTGTCCGGTGGAGCGGCCCCGCCCCCCTCGTCCACGGGGCCGCTCCACCGGAGGTCCGGCCGGATCAGGCCAGGGTCGGGATGACCGCGTTGACCTTGTCCGTCAGCTCCTTGGGGAGCGGGACGTAGCCGACGTCGCCGATGGCCTTCTGGCCGGCCTCGCTGGCGGTGTAGGTCAGGAACGCCTTCAGGGCGTCGAGGGTCTCGGCCTTGTTGCCCTTGTCGCAGACGATCTCGTAGGTGACCAGGACGATCGGGTAGGAGCCCTCGTCCTTGGTCGCGTAGTCGAGGGTCAGCGCCAGGTCGCTGCCGGTGCCGGCGATCTTCGCCTTGGCGAAGGTGGTGGCGGCGTTGGCGGCGGTGGCCTCGACCGGCTTGGCGGCACCGGTGGCGATGGCGGCGCTCTTCAGGTTGTTGGTCTGCGCGAACGACAGCTCGGCGTAGCTGATCGAGTTCTTGACCTGCTTCACCTGGGCCGCGACACCCGCGGAGCCGTTGGCGCCCAGGCCGCCCTTGCCCGCCCAGGCCTTGCCGGCCGGGTAGGACCAGGCACCGTTGGAGACCTTGGCGAAGTACTTGGTGAGGTTCTCGGTGGTGCCCGAGTCCTCGGTGCGGTGCACGGCCTGGATGTCGGCGTCCGGGAGCTTGGCGCCCGGGTTCAGCGCGACGATCGCCGGGTCGTTCCACTTGGTGATCTGCGAGTCGAAGATCTTGGCGGTGGTCGGGCCGTCCAGGACCAGGTTGTCGACGCCGTCCACGTTGTAGACGATCGAGACCAGGCCGGCGACGAGCGGCAGGTTGATGCCCTGGCCGCCGGTGCAGATCGCCTTGGTGGCGTCGACCTCGGCCGGCTTCAGCGCCGAGTCGGAGCCGGCGAACTGGACCTTGCCCTGGGTGAACTGCTGGACACCCGCGCCGGAGCCGCCGCCGCCGTAGTTGATCGTCGAACCGGAGCAGGCCGAGCCGAAGTTGTTCTTCCACACGTCGATCGCGTTGCCCTGGGCGGTGGAGCCCGCGGCCACGATGGCGGCGGGCTTGCTGCCACAGTTGATCGCGGCGGCCGGAGCGGAGCCGCTGCTGCTGCCGGACGCGCTGGTGTTGTTGTTCTCGTCCGAACCGCAGGCGGCGAGCGACAGCGAGCTGACGAGCGCCATGGCACCGATGGCGAGGGCCTTGGAGCGGCCGTTCCGCTGGAGCTTCACAGGGGTGTCCCTTTCTGTGGCATTGCCCGGCGCGCGGGCCGTGCGAACACGGCGGGGCGCGGGTTTTGCTGTGGTCCGGGGCCCGTTCGGCCCTCCGGTATCCCCGAAGTTAGGCCGGGTAAGTGACGCGTCAGCCGGTCGGAAGTGAACGGAGAGTGAACCTCGAACGGATGACAGGAAACTACGTCAGGTAGTAACGGTTGCGTCACGGCAAGGGCGCGGGAAGATCACTTCGATCGTTCGGACACCACGCCCGGCCGGGCCGGCCGGATCGACCGCGCACCGAGCGTCGCCAGCAGCGCGTCCACCAGCAACCGGTCCCGCTCGTGCGTCAGCCTGGCCCGGGCCTTGCCCGCCGGCAGCCACTCCAGCCGGTCCACCTCCCGGTTGGGCCGGAACGCCCCGGCCGCCGGCACCGCCGCCCAGTACCGGACCTCCTTCGGCCGCCCCTGCGCCAGGTAGTGCTGCGTCGGCAGCTCCTCCCCGAGCACGCAGGAGAACCCGGTCTCCTCCCGCACCTCGCGCAGTGCCGCCTCGATCACGCCCTCACCGGGATCGAGCTTGCCCTTCGGCAGGCTCCAGTCGTCGTACTTGGGGCGGTGGATCAGCGCGATCCGCGGCCGCCCGAGTCGGCCGCTCTTCTTCGGCCGCCCCGGCAGCCAGAGCACCGCACCGGCGGCCAGCACGACCGGTCCCCGCCCGGCGCGCGGGCTGCCGGTGGTCGGGCCGTGGGCCTGCTCGGGGCTCAGGCGGTTGCGCAAGTCATGCCGTCCGGGGTGCGGGGGTGTGCCCCCAGCCCTCGGCAGGGGGGATCTCCAGCCAGCCGTCCAGGCCGGGCGGGAGCTCGGGCCACCGGCGGCCGAAGGCGTACCTCGCCGCCTCCACCTCCAGTCGTTGATCAGCATGCACCACACCGAGCACGTAGGCGGTCGCGGGAGTGATCCTCGGCGTCCGCGCCGCCGTGGCGGCGGTGACCGCCGCGTCCGCCGCTTCCTGGTGCCGGCCCAGCACCTCGTCCAGCTCGTCCAGCTCGACGGCCGGGCGACCGCACACCTCCAGCGCGTAGCGGGCCCGCTTCACCAGGATCCGCACCCGGTGCCACGGCGCGTCGTCCGCCGCCAGCGCCGCGTCGGCGTCCACCGCGCCCCGGGCCGCCGGCACCGGGCCCAGCCGGCGCAACCCGTCCCCGCCGTACGGGGTGGCGGCCCGCCGCAGCGGCAGCTGCTGGGCGCTCGCCGTCAGCGCGCCGAACGCCGCCGCCGCCTGCGGCAGCAGTACCGCGCCGGCCCGGCCGCCCGCCGCCTCCAGCAGCGGCGCCTCGGCGACCAGCAGCGTCATCCGGTCCGCCAGCGCGTGCAGCCGCGCCGAGCGGAGCTCCTGCAGCACGGTCGAGTGCGCCCTGGTCCGGGCCAGCGTCAGCTGGCGGTCCAGCAGCGCCCGCGCCTTCGGCGACCCGGCGTGGCCGGCCAGCATGCCGGGGCCCTCCGTCTCGCTGCCGTTCAGCGCGTCCAGCGCGCCCAGCAGCCGGGCCGCCCGGCGGACGTACCCCGGCTCCAGCGCCAGCAGGTTGAGCAGCCAGCGCAGCTCGGTGCGCGACTCCTGCGCCCAGGCCGGCTCGAAGGTCCCGCCGAAGGTGTGCAGCAACCCGCCGATCCGCCGCACCGCCCGCAGCAGGTCGCCCGTACCGGCGGACGGGACGACGGCCGCCCCCGGTCTCGCGCCGACCTCGCCCACCGCCGTCGGCAGCGCCCGCAGGAACGCCCCGGCCTGGGCCGTGAGGTGGCTGGAGAGGATGTCCCCGGCGGTCGCGGTGGAGGCCGCCTGGGCCGTCATCGGCGCATCGGTCATGACTAGGTAGATCCCCGTTCCCCCGGGGCCGTCCCCCGGGGCTGGTGGCCGACCGCTGCAGCGGGTCCCGACTGCTCGGCGGCCCGCCTTCGGCGGCTCGCCCCGGGGGGTCGCTTCAGTGGGTCGTGGCGGCGGCTCGCGGTCAGCGGGCGGTGGCGGCCCGGCGGCGCTGGCGCGAGTCGATGAGCAGGTCCTGGACGTGTCGCAGCTGCTTGCCCTCGGCGTCCTGGGCGTGGCGGGTCCAGGCACCGTCCGGCCCGAGGTGCCAGGACTCGGTCTCGTCCGACACCCCGAGGTCGATCAGCCCGGACAGCTCGGCCCGGTGCGCCGGGTCGGTGATCCGCATCAGCGCCTCGATCCGGCGGTCCAGGTTGCGGTGCATCATGTCGGCGCTGCCGATCCACACCTCCGGATCCCCGTTGTTGCCGAAGACGAAGATCCGCGAGTGCTCCAGGAAGCGCCCGAGGACGCTGCGGACCCGGATGTTCTCGCTGAGCCCCGCCACCCCCGGCCGGATCGCACAGATCCCGCGCACCCAGACGTCCACCGGCACCCCGGCCTGGGAGGCCCGGTAGAGCGCGTCGATCACGGCCTCGTCGACGATCGAGTTGACCTTGAGCTTCACGTACGCCGGACGGCCGGCCCGGTGGTGGGCGATCTCGTTGTGGATCCGGGAGATCAACCCGTCCCGCAGACCGCGCGGCGCGGTCAGCAGCCGCCGGTAGGACTCCCGGCGCGAGTATCCGGAGAGCCGGTTGAAGAGGTCCGAGAGGTCGGCGCCGACCTGCGGGTCCGAGGTCAGCAGCCCGATGTCCTCGTACAGCCGGGCCGTCTTCGGGTGGTAGTTGCCGGTGCCGACGTGCGAGTAGCGGCGCAGGGTGTCGCCCTCCTGGCGCACCACCAGGGACAGCTTGCAGTGCGTCTTCAGCCCGACCAGGCCGTAGACCACGTGGCAGCCGGACTCCTCCAGCTTGCGGGCCCACTTGATGTTGGCCTGCTCGTCGAAGCGCGCCTTGATCTCGACCAGGACCAGCACCTGCTTGCCGGACTCGGCGGCGTCGATCAGCGCGTCCACGATCGGCGAGTCACCGGAGGTCCGGTACAGCGTCTGCTTGATCGCCAGGACGTCCGGGTCGGCCGCGGCCTGCTCCAGGAAGGCCTGTACCGAGGTGGAGAAGCTGTCGTACGGGTGGTGCAGCAGGACGTCCCGCTCGCGCATCGCGGCGAAGATGTCCGGTTGCGAGGCCGACTCGACGTCCGTCAGCCCGCGCGCCGTGCCCGCCACGAACTTCGGGTACTTCAGCTCGGGACGGTCCAGGTCGGCGATGCCGAACAGGCCGGTCAGGTCGAGCGGACCGGGCAGCGGGAAGACCTCCGCCTCGGTGATGTTCAGCTCCCGCACCAGCAGGTCCAGGATGTAGGGGTCGATCGACTCCTCGACCTCCAGCCGCACCGGCGGGCCGAAGCGCCGCCGCATGAGCTCCTTCTCCAGGGCCTTGAGGATGTTCTCGGTGTCGTCCTCCTCGACCTCCAGGTCCTCGTTCCTGGTCACCCGGAAGGCGTGGTGCGCGAGCACCTCCATCCCGGGGAAGAGCTCCTCCAGGTGGGCCCCCATGACGTCCTCCAGCGGCACGTAGCGCTGCGGGGACGCCTCCAGGAAGCGGGCGAGGGACTGCGGCACCTTCACCCGGGCGAAGTGCTTGTGCCCGGAGACCGGGTTGCGCACGACCACGGCGAGGTTGAGGGAGAGCCCCGATATGTACGGGAAGGGGTGCGCCGGGTCCACCGCCAGTGGCGTGAGCACCGGGAAGATCTTCTGCCGGAAGAGGCTGTGCAGACGGGCCTGCTCCTTCTCGGCCAGCTCCGGCCAGCGGACCAGTTCGATGCCCTCGCTCGCGAGGTCCGGCAGGACCTCCTGCTGGAAGGCGGCGGCGTGCCGCGCCATCAGCTCGCGCGAACGGGTCCAGATCAGGTCCAGCACCTCGCGCGGCTGGAGGCCGGAGGCACTGCGCTGGGCCACCCCGGTGGCGATCCGGCGCTTCAGGCCGGCCACCCGGACCATGAAGAACTCGTCCAGGTTGCTCGCGAAGATCGCGAGGAACTTGGCCCGTTCGAGCAGCGGGATCTGCGGGTCCTCGGCCAGTTCCAGAACACGTTCGTTGAACGCGAGCCAGCTGCGCTCGCGGTCCAGGAACCTGCCCTGGGGCAGTTCGTCGAACGCCTCCTCGTCCGCGGCCGGAAGCTCCGGCGGTATCCCCAGCGCGCTGGACATCCTGGCCGGAGGGGACAGCGGGGCAGAGACAGGGCGGGGGATGCTCATGGGCTCCAGCTCCTCCAGCAGGACGGCGTCCGGACGGGAAAGGCTCTGCGGGCCGTCGTCATCGCCCAGCGCCAACGCCCACCCGCCCGGCGCGGTCTGCACAGGACCGGCCAGCGGGTGTCGGCCGACGCTGCACGAGCGAGACACTACGGACTTCATCCTGTGATCTTCGCGGCAGCAATTGAATCCACGGTAAACACCGCATGGCCAGGAGGAAAGCTGAGTCGGTCGGGGCCGGGGTGTGAGGGCACACCCGTTGCTTCGGCCCCGGCTCTCCGCTATGCCGTCCCGACGCCGTGCCGGACCGTGGCTTCCTGCCCGCCGGGCGGTGTCTCGACGCGGCCGGGCCAGGCCCGGCCGCGGTCGGGCGTGGCCCCTGCCGCGCCCAGGCCCCGCTAGGCCGTTCCGGACTCGCGGTGCTGAACGCGGTACATCAGGTCCACCTCGTGAATGGTGAACCCCAGTCGTTCATATACCCGCACAGCGGCGGGATTGTCAGCGTCCACGTAGAGCAGAACGGTCTCCAGCCCTCGCTCTCCCGGGCCGCCGCCGGTCAGGTGACGCAGTCCGGCCGCGGTCAGCGCCCGACCCAGGCCGCTGCCCTGCTCCGCCGGGTCCACTCCGACCACGTACACCTCGCCGAGGGCCGGCTCGGTGGCCGTCGCCGGGTGCACCTTGGTCCAGTGGAAGCCGACCGCCCTGCCCCCGCGGGTGGCGAGGAAGAAGCCGGCCGGGTCGAACCACGGCTCGGCCAGCCGGTCGGCGAGGTCCTGCTCGGTCCAGGAGCCCTGCTCCGGGTGGTGGGCGAAGGCCAGTGCGTTCAGTCGCAGCCACTCGGCGTCGTCCTCACCGGGACGGAAGGTCCGCAGCTCGATGCCGTCCGGCAGCGCGACGGACTCGGTCTGCGGGCCGGTGCGGCGCATCTGCCGCAGCTCGCGGACCAGCTCGGCACCGTACTGCGCGGCGAGGTGCCGGGCCGCCGGGTGGCCACCGTGCACCCAGACGTCGACGTGGTCGCGGCCGGCCCGGTGGGCCTCGGCGAGCACCGCGTCCAGCAGCGGCCGGCCGAACCCGCGCCCCCGGGCGGCCGGTGCCACCACGAGCTCGGCCGACGGGTCGGCGCCCCCGCCCTGGGGGAGCTCCAGCTGCCCGTACCCGACGACGTCCGCCGCCGACCCGGTGCCGGCCTCCTGCACGAAGTGGACCACTCCCGGGCGGGCCGTGTCCGAGGAGCGAAGCCGCAGCCGCCCCTGCTCCGACACCGCGGCCCGACCGTCCACCGCCTGGGCGTCCGTCAGAACGCGCAGCGCGCCGTCGCGCGCCTCCGGCCTCAGCAGCTCGTGAGCAACCGCGGCCCCCTCGCCGGTCGCCGGAGTTCCCTTGTAGACCCGTTCCTGCTGAGCGTCCTGATCGTCCATGCTCTGACGATACGTCAAGGGGAAACGCAAAGAACCCCCCGATCCTGATGGATCGGGGGGTTCTTCACAATGATTGTTCGGCGGCGTCCTACTCTCCCACAGGGTCCCCCCTGCAGTACCATCGGCGCTGTGAGGCTTAGC